>CAZDSM010000174.1:0-9169 GCA_964508205.1 Candidatus Hydrothermarchaeota archaeon
AAGGGCTTGGATATTGAGCTGGATAAAAGGGGATTTATAGTGGTGGACGAAAACCAGGAGACATGCCTCAGGGGATTGTTTGCTGCTGGCGATGTCGTAGCTGGAAATATAAAGCAACTCGGCATTGCCGTCGCAGAGGGCACGAAGGCTACCCTGACGGCTTACGAATATATTAGAACTCTGCCCCGATTATAGTCCTCGTAGCGGTTATGCCTTTGACGTCCCTTATTTTATCAACGATGACATTCAGGGCTTGCAACCCCTCGATATCGATTATTGCGATGAAATCGTACTCACCGAAGAGATGGAGCAACTCCCGAATACCCTCCTGCCTTGTGAGGGTCTCCTTCACCCGAGACTCCTCCCCCAACTCCACATTTATCAAACAAACTCCCACAACCATAAAACCACCTTGGTTATTATTTTGCCTCCGAGGACTAAAAGCTTTTCCCTCAGAGCCTCAATACCCGCCTAAGCTCCTCTATCCGTGGGTCGATTTCAAGTGGTTTATCGTAGTGGTTGAAAATCATCTCAGGGTCTTTCAAGGCATGGCCGGTTGTAACGCAGACCACGCCCTCGTCCTCCTCTACTGCGCCGAGGTCGATGAGTTTTCTCAGCCCTGCTATTGAGGCGGCTGAAGCAGGCTCCACGCCTATTCCTTCGAGCCTTGCAAGGAGCTTCTGCGCCTCCATGATTTTCTCATCGCTCACCACTTCGGCGCGGCCCCCAGACTCCCTTATCGCCCGCAACGCCTTGGGGGCGTTCACTGGGGCGCCTATTCTTATAGCGGTGGCAAGGGTCTCAGGGACTCCCTGGGGCACTATGTTTTCCTCCCCGCGTTTATAGGCCTCTACAACGGGAGAAGCACCCTCTGCTTGGATTCCTATCATCCTAGGTAGCTCACTTATAAATCCTGCCTCATGGAATTCTTTGAAGCCCTTCCATATCGCAGAAATATTCCCGCAGTTTCCCATGGGGACTATTACCGCGGAGGGGGCCTCATAGCCCAGTTGATCCGCTATTTCGAAGGCCTCGGTTTTCTGGCCCTCAAGGCGCCAGGGGTTAATTGAGTTGAGGAGGTAAAGGTTGAACTCTTCGCTGGCCTTCCTGACCAAGGCTAGAGCGACGTCGAAATTGCCCTTTATTCCTACCACAATTGCGCCGTGGAGGATGGCCTGGGCAAGCTTTCCGAGGGCTATCTTCCCGCTCGGTAGAAGGACGACGCATTTTATTCCAGCCTTCGCAGCGTAGGCGGCGAGGGAAGCGGAGGTGTTTCCGGTAGAGGCACAGCCCACGACTTTGGAACCAAGGCTCAATGCCTTGGTAACGCCCACGGTCATTCCTCTGTCCTTAAAGGAGCCCGTTGGATTAGCTCCCTCGTTCTTTATGAACAGGTCTTTAACCCCTATCTCACCGCCGATACTCTTCGCCCTGTACAGGGGAGTCCATCCCTCCCGCAGGGAGACTATCCTCGCTCTAGGGTCCAGGGGTAGGAACTCCTTGTAGCGCCAGACACCACCAGGCCTTCTGGCTAGGTCCTTTTTTCCCACCGAGATTTCTCTGACATCTACATAGACCTCGAGCAGACCGCCACAGTCGCACTTGAAGATTATCTCGTCCTTCGAATACGACTCGTCGCCCTTTATGCACCTCAACTCAAACACTACAGCACCACAGAGAAGAATTACTACCGGTTATATAAATATTAAGCCCAACGCCACTCCTTGAGCTTTAAGTTGCTCCCCTCCATGAGGATTTCGATGAGCTCTGGATCGCGCTCCCAGGTGGTGTACACCTTACTCTTCTCCAGGTGCCCCTCCCTGTAATAGGCGTTTATAATTAGGGCTTGGGACTCGTCGAAGATTATGAAGAGAGAGACGAACCTCGTTGGATCGGGCTTGAAACTGCTCAGGGCGACCTGAAAGTTCACCTCCGGGTATTGCTGACTCATCTCTTGGGAGTCGGAATTTAAGGTTAAATAAGTGTTAACATAACCCTCGGAGGCCGACAAAGCGTCTAAGAGCTCCTTTAACTCATCCTTGTTTACAGGTTCTTTCCCGATGAGGTATATGCTTTTAAACGCGTTTTTCGCGAGTTCCTCGGCCTTCCCCAGGACATTATCCCAGCCTCTGATTATCCATGTACCGCCCTCTCTCCCTTCTTCGTCCAGTTCCTCTATGACCCTGATATCAGCTATAACAGTCTCCGCCGCCTTCTGCATGTCCCTTGTCTTCTTTTTTACGGCCTGGTTGACGACCGCTTCGATATTCTTAGTGCGGTACATCTTAGGCCGGTCATGGGAAGCTTCGATCCACCCCTTTGCCTCCAAGGAAGCTAGGACCCTATACACTACTGGGTAATGGATACCTATCTCCCCGCTCACCTCGACTGCGAGGGCCTGGCCTTTTTTAGCTACGGAGCACAGAGCTTCGGCTTCTTTGTTGGTCAAGCCGAGCCTTATGAGGCTTGTTAATGTTTCTTCCTTAATTATCATCATTATGATAATAATATATGAAAATATTTAAATATTGCCCATGCGCAGGGAATGTACGTGAAATACGAGGTAATCAAGAACTGTACCAAGGATTTCGTGAAGGGTGAAAATCTCCTCGTGCAACACGCGGTGATAAACACTGTAACAGGCAAAAAGGTCCGCCTCTTTGAGGCCATGGTCTCCGATCTAACAGCAGAGAATGTGGAGGTGGATAGGGCGACGGCCAACTACATCAAAGCTAAAAATGTCCACGTCACTGAAGCCTTAGTCAGGAACATAGAGACGAAAAATCTGCGAGCCGAAAACGCCTTGATTTACAAAGTGAAAGCCGAGAAAATAGTAGACAAGGAATCTTTAATATTCATCAGGACCAAATGAGGTGATGTAATGAAAAAATTTGCTGTTCTTATCCTCCTTCTGACCCTGCCCAGCGCCCACGCTCTAGGGGTTGACTTCTACGTCGTGGATGTTGTTCCTAAGACCGTTTACCCAGATCAAACAGCGCTCTTGAACATAACCCTGAAAAACCTGGGCGAGGAGCCCGCTGCCTTTTTAAGGGCGATTTTAGATTCGAGCGATACCACGCCGATAAATCCCATTGGACCAGCGAAAAAATACCTCAGCAAGGCTGATAAAGCGACCCGCTCTACCGATTACTTCGGGGTCGTGTCCCAAGGCGCTGAGATATTCCTCCAGTACCCCATCCACGTGGACGAAAACGCCACCACCAGCACATATGGGGTGCCCCTGAAGCTCATCTGGCAGAACACCTCGATGAGAGATGCAACACAAACCATCGAGCTCGGCATAACCGTGGTGGGAGAGCCAGCACTGGTCATCTCCGGTATTGACACCTGGCCCTCACGGATATACGCCGATTCTGAGTTCAACGTATCCGTGAAAGTGGAGAATATCGGCACAGACAAGGCGGAGGCGGTGAAGCTAACCCTGGGGTTACCCGAGGAGTTCACAGGGGGAAGAACGAGTTTTCTGGGTACTATTAAAAGGGACTCAGCAAGCACTGGGACGTTTAACCTGAAGATGGATAAAAACGCCGCATCGAAGGCCTATGACTTCACGCTGAAAATTACCTATCAGAATACTTACGAAGCTACCAGTACTGTCGAGAAGAGCTTCGCGGTCTATGTTGGGGAGCGCGGAGAGATAGATGTGGAAATCGCAGGAGTGACCATCTCCCCCTCTAAGATACACCCGGGGGAGGATTTTTCCCTCTCCGTGCAGCTCGAGAACATCGGCAAGCAGGACGCAAAATCGGTCAGGGCTGAGATAACCCCCCTTGCGGAGTTTATCGGCGAAAGAATAGCCTTCGTTGGCTCCCTCAAGGAGGACGATCTTTCCACCGCTATCTTCGAGATGAGTGTCACCAAAAGTGCGAAGCCCAAATCCTATGAGATGAAAATGACGGTATTTTACACGGATGAAAAAGGCATCGAATATAGCGATGAAAAATATTTTGGGATAATGGTCTCGAAGAAGCCGCGGAACACCCTGAGAACCATAGCCGGGGGAGGCCTGGCAGTGCTGGTTATCGGGGGCCTTTACTTCTGGAGGAAGAACAGAACAAAACTGGAATAATCGAGGAGCACCTCCATGGGAAGGGAACTGATAAGGCTGGTGGACATTCAGAAAATCTATGTAATGGACCGGATCGAGGTCCCTGCTCTTCGAGGAATTACCCTCAGCATAGCTAAAGGCGAATTCGTGTCCATGATGGGGCCCAGCAGCTCTGGTAAAAGCACGCTGATGAACCTCATAGGCTGCCTCGACAGGCCTACGCGAGGCAAGGTGTTCATCGACGGGAAGGATGTCTCCAAGCTCAACGACAACTCCCTCGCCGAGATTAGGCGTGAAAAGATAGGCTTCGTCTTCCAGCAGTTCAACCTTATTCCGCGATTAACAGCTCTGGAAAACGTGACGCTGCCCATGTGGTTCGCTGGGACGGAGAAGAACAGAAGAGTCAAGAGGGCTACCACCCTGCTGGAGAGGGTGGGTCTCCAAGAGCGTATACGGCATAAGCCCACAGAGCTCTCAGGGGGTGAGAGGCAGCGCGTTTCTATCGCCAGGGCTCTTGCTAACGACCCGGAGCTCATCCTCGCCGACGAGCCCACGGGCAACCTGGACTCCAAAACAGGGAACGAAATATTGGAACTCCTGGAGAGCTTGAATAACGATGGGAAGACGATAATTATGGTCACCCACGACCCTGACTACGGAAGGCGCGCTCAGAGGATGATAAAACTAAAGGACGGGTTGATAGAGGGATGATTGAGTACATTCGTCTAAGCCTAAAAAACCTCAACTACCAGCGAGGGAGGACCTTCCTCACCCTTCTCGGCGTGATCATAGGCATAACCGCAGTCGTCGCTATGGTGTCGATAGGCACCGGGATGCGCGTCGCCTTGGAGGAGGAGCTCAAGGTCCTGGGCACCGACAAGATAGTTATCCAGCCCCAGCAGATTTGGGGAGGGACTACCACGAAGGGGTTGAAAGAGGCTGACAGCGATGCCCTGGAGCGAGTCATGGGTGTGAACTTCGTTTCCCCCATGTACAACGTCGTCACCAACATCGAGTTCAAGGGTGAGGATACGACCGTAACCCTATGGGGGCTCTCTCCGGAGAAGGCGGAGCGCACCTTTACGGGCACTAGCGGATATAACCTTTTCCAGGGCCGTTGGCTCCGCAAGGGTGACAGGGGCAAAGTAGCGATAGGCTTCGGAATCCATGATGACTTTTTCGACCGAAAGGTAAACGTTGGGAACAACCTCCTCATCAAGGGCAAGCGCTTCGAGGTTATCGGGGTATTCGGGAAGACCGGCGACATGGACAGCGATTACACCATCTACGCGGACATCGACCAGGTGAGGGAGCTCTTCGAGAAGATGGATGATGTAACGGTGATAATCGTAAGGGTGAAGGAGGGGTACGACGTGGAGCAAGTTGGGACCAGGATCGAGGCCCTCCTGGAGAAGCGGCGCGATGAGGATGACTTCACGGTTTTAACACCGGCGCAACTCGCGGAGCAGGTTGGACAGGTATATAAGATAGTGCAGATAGTCTTCGGGGGAATAGCAGGCCTCTCCCTCCTCGTCGGTGGCATCGGGATAGCGAATACCATGATAATGAATGTTCTTGAACGTACCCAAGAGGTAGGCATCATGAAAGCCATTGGGGCCTCTAACAGCCAGGTAATGAAGGCCTTCCTTTTTGAATCAGGTATTATAGGCATCGTGGGGGGGAGCATAGGCGTTGTCTTCGGCTTCCTAATATCCAAGGGGATAAACATAGCATCCTTGGGATACCTCGGCGAAGGGGTGCTCACGGCCTATGTTTCTCCTCAAATGGCCGCCTTTGCTATTGCTTTCTCCTTTGGGATGGGGGTAATTTCAGGAATCTACCCCGCATACAGAGCCTCGAAAATGGATCCTGTGGTTGCGCTGAGGGGATAAGATGCTGGAGTATGTGGAGTATTCGTTGAAAAACATGACCCAGAGGAAAGGAAGAACCATCCTCACCCTCCTCGGGATAGTGATAGGTGTGGCAGTAATCGTGGCCATGGTCAGCATTGGAGATGGCATGCAGGCCTCGGTTCAAAAACAGCTAGATAAGATGGGAGGAGATAAGATAAGCATTTTCCCCCCAGGGGGTTTTTCTCCGCAACTGGGAGCGCCAAAGGAGTTCTCACCCTTTAAGGAGAGGGAGCTCCTTGAAATTCAGCGTGTACCAGGGGTAAAAAATGCTATCCCCTACTTCTGGAAGGGCGTCACCCTGGAGTACAGGAGCGAGAAGCGGGAGGTGATGGTGATGGCGGACAGCGACGACGGAATAACGCTGTGGCGTAAAACAGGGTTCTACGAGCTTGAGAAGGGAAGGTTCTACCGGAGCTCGGAAACTGGCGTGGCCATGCTGGGATACAATGCCGCGACGAGTCTCTTTGACAGGGAGATAGGCATCGGGAGCGATGTGAAGATAAACGGGGAGATGTTCAGGGTCATCGGGATACTGAAGGAAACGGGAGATAAAGTAGGGGACGAAGGCGTCTATGTGCCCATCGTCGTTGCTCGAAACCTGTTTAACACCCCCAACGAAATCACAGCAATATTCGTCGTTGCTGAGAATGAGAAAATCGTCTCCGCAGTTTCCACGAGGATTGAGGACCTGCTGGAGAAGCTCCGCGGAGGCAAAGACTTCGAAATCCTCACTACCAGGGAGCTCGCAGAGCAAATTGGCATGATTACCACGATAATAACCTTCGTCCTCGGGGGCATCGCCAGCGTAAGCATAATCGTCGGCGGAATCATAGTCATGAACACCATGCTCATGAGCGTCCTTGAGCGCACGCGGGAGATAGGTATAATGAAGGCCGCTGGGGCGAATAATCAGGTAGTGGTAACAGTCTTTCTGTTAGAGTCCGCCCTCGTTGGATTTTTAGGGGGCGTAGCTGGCATCACCCTAGGAACAATTATTTCAAAGGTGATAGAGCTCGTGGGTAGAGCATACCTTGGGGCAGTCTTTATGACCCTAATATCAAAGGAACTCGTCCTGGGTGCTTTGTTGTTTTCGATTTTGATCGGTTCCGTTTCTGGTGTCTACCCAGCATGGAGGGCCTCAAGACTTGACCCCGTGGATGCCCTCAGATATGAGTGATAGACGAACTTCTCAGCAGCTCTAGGAAGCTGTAGCCCGTGTGGGATATGATATTGTATCTCATTATCCTGCCAGCAAGAGCCGACTCGCCCTATCAGATAGGTCATCCCGGCACCAATGATTGCTCCAATGCTCGCAAAGACAGCGGTTGGCAGGAGCGGAGCGCCAACAGATATCGTGGACAAGGCGATGACCTCCACAGGTATAGGAATGGTGAAGAGCCTATTATCATTACGATGAACAGGCCAGGCATTCCATAGCTCTAGAGGAATTTCCACCCCCCCCACTCCAGCAAAAATCCATTACTCAGACTCCTGACAACGCCCCCCTGAGGTTAACGACCTCCCCTATCACTATAACCGCTGGCGGCTTTACCTTCGACTTCGCAGCCTTCTCCACGACATTACCGAGGGTACACGTGATAACCCGCTGCCTCTCTGTGGTGCCGTGCTCTATTATGGCTACCGGTGTGTTTTTTGAACGCCTCCGCAGCATTTGTGTGATGATGTTTTCCAGGTTGCCAACGCCCATAAGCACGACGACAGTATCCGCTCCGAGGGCGCCGTAGTCCATTTTATCCGCTTTTTTTGGGTCTTCCTGCCCGGTTACCACTGCGAAACTGCTAGCGTACCGCCTATCTGTTACGGGTATATTCGCTGCTGCCGGTACCGCGATAGCAGATGTTACCCCGGGCACGATATCGAAGGCGATACCAGCTTGCATTAAAGCCGCGGCCTCCTCTCCTCCCCGCCCGAAAACGAAGGGGTCTCCCCCCTTAAGCCTTACGACGACTATGCCTTCCTCTGCTTTTTCAATGAGCAACCTATTAGTCTCCTCCTGGGTATAGGAGTGTTTCCCGGCCCTCTTGCCCACATAAATAAGCTCCGCCCCCTCCCTCGCGTGTTTCAATAACTCCTCTCCTGCCAGATGGTCGTATATTATGACATCCGCTTTTTTAATGAGCTCCAGCCCTTTAAGGGTCATGAGCTCTGGGTCTCCTGGACCCGCGCCGACCAAGTAGACTTTCCGCATTTTCACTGCATTTATAAAAAGTATTATTTATAACTGATTATACATCCCCGAACGCTTTATTATCTCATAGTTTACCCTTCCAGCCTTAATCATCTCCCCTGTCGAAGTGTTCTTGAAATGCACCTCCGCAGGAGCAAAGATGTCCTGGTCGATTTTGTAGAAGTCGTGACCTGCTTCTTTGAAGATTTCACCGAAGGGCTTGCCGTAGGCATGGGAACTGCTAGAAGGGATTCTCTCTACTTCCAAGCCTACCGGAGACGTGATGTATACCCTGGAGCCGTATATTATCATGTCATTCGTTACCCCCATCATCACCGCGTCATCGCCAACCACTGGGGCTACAGGCGCTAACCCTGAGGCGTGCTCGATGATGTTTATATCATAACCAAGGCGGTTGAGCTTGAATAGAGCTGTTTCTGCAGCCCTGGCTGATATCTGTATCGAGCCCACGAGGGAAGCTGTTCTGGCAATTAAAATGTAAAGGTTCTCTATCGCTATGTTGCACGCTTTTGCGATTCTCCCCACGAGAGTAGTCGAGGGGTACCCTCCAGCCTCGAGGGTGATTAAAGCTTCATCTGTCCTTTCGCTGTAACCGAGGTTTTCGTAGGTCTCCCTTGGTTTCCTCGCCAATATTCGAGCGGGCCCTGAGGCGATGGCATAGTAGTTGCCTTCTGCAACCCGCCAGCCAGCCTTCTGGGAGCCGAAGCACGCCAGGGCAGGATGCTCCGTGGCGACTTCCACAAGCTGAAGACCGTTCTCACCCTGAGAAAATTTCACCTCTGCCAAGCCCCCCATACATGCCCTGATGAAGAGCTCCCCTGCATTGACGCTGCCCTCAGCGTGGACGCCGCAGTCTATCAGGGTAGCGCCTCCAACCTTGGCTGAGTTGATACGCAACTCCTCTGCTTCTCTGAGCATCGTCCTCACTATTTTAACTGCGTTATGATTGAGGTTCATCGTTGCACCAGCTTAAACGAG
>CAZDSM010000175.1:0-7310 GCA_964508205.1 Candidatus Hydrothermarchaeota archaeon
CTGCTTCCTCCCTGCTCATGCCCCCGCGAATGTGCTTCTCGATAATAGCAATAACTTCAGATGGCATGCCGAGCCTTGCAGCTATTTCCGCGCCTATTTTGCCGTGCTCAATTTCATACGTATGAGACTTTCCTATATCGTGGAAGAGGGCGCCCTTTCTAATGAGCTCCGCGTCATTTTTAATTTCGACCCTTGCAGCAATTTCCAGAGCTTTCTCAGCGACGTTAAGGCTGTGTTGTATCGCCTCCTCAGGGACGCCTGTTTCTCTCAGGAGCTCTATTTCCATTGTTTTCTTTTCAATGTCCTCCGTGATGTGGTGCAGCAGCTCCCGAGCAGCCGCCTTCCCGTATGCCTTCAGGACATGCTGGTAATTCTTAGAAATTCTTACCAAGTCATGCCTCTCATCTTTCTTTTCAGGGTCAACATCAATCCACTCGTGAACCTGGCGATGCTCTCTTCCAGTTCTTTTTTTACTTGTTTCTAAATGCTCTTTAAAAGGGGGCATTTTACACACTCCGTTTTTAGGCTATTTGTTGTATCTGTTGATATATATCTACTTGCCCTTTAGATTGTATTTTCCAATAACTGCCTGGAAGGAGCATTTATCGCTGTGATGTCCAAGTTCAGCCCCCTGGGAGATCGTATGGGACAGCACCTCCAGGGAGCTTTTCCCTCCCCCTTATAAAAAGGAACTCCGCTTCACTGTCAATGAACCTTTTAACGGTCCAAGCGCAGGCAATCCTGTCGATATGCGGCCGCTCCCTAGTCACTCACCTCATTTATCAATTACTCCTGCGCCCTGGATAGGGATCCCGGATAAATTAATGTTTTTATCAAAAGAAAAAAGGGGTACATGGCTGTCCTTTGCCTTTCAGAGGGTTCTCGATGCAGAAGTTTTTACGATTTCAATAATATTTGTAAATGGGGATAATTATTTATTTTGTTCTCCATGATTGATAATTACATTCGGAGGCGAAGTGGTGACTGAGAAGCAAAAGATCAAAATTGAGAAAATGGAGTCCCCAGTTCTCAAAATGGGGAACGTTGAGATAGTCTTGGGAAAAATCGAGGATAGCTGGAAAGAGCCCATGGGCCCGACGCCTAAGCCGCAGCTTTCTGATTTACGCGAGTGGGACGTGAAGCTCCTCAATCGTTACGAGCCCTTTTACTCGCCTATATGCGATATGTGCTGCCACTGCGCCTATGGGAAATGCGATCTAACCAAGGGAAAGCGCGGGGCATGCGGAATAGACATGCGAACTCAGCAGGCGCGCACCATAGCCCTGGAGTCAGTCATTGGCGCTGCCTGTCATGGCGCCCATGCGAGGCATATGCTGGAGCATCAAATCCAGCGCCTCGGGAGGGATCACAAGATAGACATGGGCCTCAACATCGCTACTGAGGCGCCTATAACCCGTACCATCGTAGGAATAAAACCTCAAATCATAGGAGATTTCGAGGAAGCCATGGATTACGCGGAGCGGGAGATTCAGAACGTGCTGTCATCGATTCACGCAGGACAGGAGGGCAGCTACAAGGACTTCGAGTCAAAGGCGATGCACGTAGGCATGATTGACAACCTCGTCAAGGAAATCGGAGATATAGTGCAAATGGTCGGCTATGACTTCCCTGTGGGCGATCCGGAGGCACCCCTCGTCGAGATAGGGGCTGGAACCGTGGACGGCAAGAAGCCTGTTATCCTCATGATAGGGCACAACGTCGCGGCTGGAGCCGAAGTGTTGACCTATGCCGAAGCCTATAACAAAATGGACGACATAGAGATAGCGGGCATATGCTGCACCGCCCACGATCTGACAAGGGTAAATCCAAAATCCAAGATCATAGGTCCGATGTCCGAGCAGATACGCTTCATACGCTCAGGGATAGCAGACATCATAATCATGGACGAGCAGTGCGTTAGGACTGACGTCCTCCAGGAGGCTGAGAAGGTCGGCTCCCTGGTCATAACCACCAACGACAAGGCGACCGCTGGTCTGCCGAACATGACTTTATTGCCAGCGGATGAAATTGCGGAGAAGCTGGTCTCTGGAGAGATACCTGGGGCCATGATACTCAAGCCCGAGAAAGTCGGAGAAGTAGCGGTTAAGGCTGCTGAGAAAATCGCCCCCCTGAGGGAGGGAAGAAAGGCGATACCCAATGCGAAAGAGCTCATACTTGAGGCCAAAAAATGCACGGCCTGTGAGGCCTGCATGCGCGCTTGTCCGGTGAACCTGCACATCAGCGAGGCCGTAACGGCTGCGAAGAAAGGCGGCCTCACGTCCCTGGCGGAGCTCCGGGAACTCTGCATAGGCTGCGGTCGCTGCGAGAGCGCGTGTCCAAAAGACATACCGATTATCTCCTTGATGGAGAAAGCCTCTGAGAAGAAGATAAAAGAAGAGAAATTCATGATAAGGTCGGGGCGGGGGCCTATCCTCGACACCGAGATTCGCAACGTGGGGCCGCCAATTGTCTTCGGCGAGATACCCGGCGTCGTCGCCTTCGCGGGCTGCAACAACTATGCAAACGGCGCGAAAGACGTCGTGGAAATCGCGGAGGAGTTCCTCAAGAGGCGCTACATCGTTGTCTCCAGTGGCTGCGCTGCTATGGCCCTAGCCATGTACCATGACGAGGAAGGCAAGACCCTCTACGAGAAGTACCCCGGCAACTTCGACTCCGAGAGCCTAGCCAACGTCGGCTCCTGCGTGGCTAACGCCCACATCCTGGGTGCGGCGGTCAAGATCCCTCACATCTTCGCCAGGCGCAACCTTCGGGGCAACTTCGAAGAAATCGCGGATTATATTCATAATCGGGTAGGCGCTGTCGGCGTGGTCTGGGGCACCTATTCCCAGAAAGCGTTATCCATCGGTACCGGCTTGAACCGGTGGGGCATACCTGTTATCCTAGGCCCAAGCGGAGTGAAGTATCGGCGCCTATACCTCGGAAGACGCGATAAGCCTGAGAAATGGGAGCTGTTCAACGCTAAAAACGGCGAAAAACTCATAGGTGATGCCATGCCTGAGCACCTGGCCTACGTGGCTGAGAGCAAGGAGGAGGCGATTATCGCTATCGCCAAGCTCGTGATGCGCCCCAACGATACCACCAAGGGTAGGCAGATAAAGCTCTCCCATTACATCGACCTCCACAATCGTTACTACGGTACCATGCCCAAAGATTTGCCTCAACTCATTAGAAACGAAGCAGACATACCACTAACCCATAAGACTGAGCTTAAAGAGCTGCTGAAGGAGGCGGGTTGGAAAGAGAGACCTATACCAGACCCGACTCTTCTTGAGCGCATGGTACGAAAGAGGGTGGATTAAGATGCGGATAACTTCCTGGGTAAAAACCCACCACGCTGGATCCTATCAAGCTAGACCCGTGGTATCTGATGAAGCCATGAGGATTATCCGCAAGGCGGAGAAGCCCGCGATAATCATAGGTGCCAGAATAATGGATCTTGAGGGCGCACCCCTTGAGAGAACTATACGCCTGGCCAAAGCTTTGAACATGCCTATCGTAGCTACTGCTCACTCTGGGAAGTTCCTCGCTGAGCAGGGATTCACGAATTATGTTGAGATGGCCGTGGTTGAGATAACCAATGTTGCGACGGACGAGGAGTGGCAGGGAATCGAGGGCTACGGCAGGCCGGACTTGGTCATTGTCCTCGGCGCGCACCTAGACCTCATGAACGCCACCTTTCAGAGCCTTAAGAACTTCAGCGATATTCCAACCCTGAGCATCAGCAGGTACTTCATGGCTAACGCCACCTATTCCTTCCCAAACCTCGATGATGAGATTTGGCTTCAATGCCTAGACGAGCTCTGCGAGAAGGTGGAAAATACCCCTTAGCAATATTTATCGATGGCATTTATTTCCTATAATAATGGGAAAATAAAAATAAATGTGGTGTGATGAATGAAAGAAACCCATCTAGACCCTAAGGTCGCCGGATTAACCCTGGGAGTGTTTTGGGGGGTTGGGCTGTTCCTGTGTACCCTGGTGTCGATGTTCACGGGGTATGCAAAGGACCCCCTGGCGTTGATCATTACGGTGTACCCAGGTTACACTGTGACATACCTTGGAAGCGTAGTGGGCTTAATTTACGGTTTAATCGATGGCTTCATAGTGGGCTTCTTGGTGGTCTGGATATACAATAAATTGTCCCTGAGCGGCAGGATATGAAGAACTCTGCGGATCGCGTAATTTTTTCCGCAGCCTCATGGGGAGGTAGAAACTGTGGGAGGAAAGGACAAAATACGTAAGGAGAGATTAATAGAGCTTATAAAAGCCCTAGGCCATCCCCTCAGAATAAACATCCTGCAGATGCTGAGGGAAAACCTGAGCAGGGGGGACAAAGTATTCTAGAATAGCTGAGAGAGTCAAGAAGAAAGGCGGTGCCCCCGACTTCTATCTGAACACCCTGAAAAAGCCCCCTGCTGATTAAAAGCGAAAAAGGGGTGTACCACCTTTCGGATGCCGAAATAAAGACCCTAAATTTTTTCGACGAATTATTGCGGCGAAGAAAATGGAGCTAATGGCTATGAGCGCTATATTTTCCTGTAGAGAAACGGGTTTTTGTATAAAATCCTCCGAATTCTAACTTTTTGTTACTAAAATATTTTATCTTGTTAGCCGTTTTAATGTTCTATTGTTAGGATTGATTTTGCTTCAGGTGGATTTATGGGTAGAAAAAAGAGAAAATCCAAGATTAAGGAGATAAAAGGGGAGTTAGAGGAGGAAAATACGCAAATAGAGGAGTATCAGAACATGATAAAATACCTGCAGGCCGATTTCGAGAACTATGCAAAAAGGGTTTCGAGAGAAAAAGAAGATCTCATGAGGTCAGCCAATGCGCCCCTGATACTGAAAATTCTTGGTATTTACGAAAACCTTGAGAGGGCCCTTAACGACGGCGCCGAAGGCAGCAAGGATGCCCTGTTAAAAGGAGTTGAGATGACCTATGGGCAGCTGAAGGAATCCCTCGCGGAAGAGGGTGTAACTGAGATTAAAGCTGTGGGCGAGAAATTCGACCCCTCCAAGCATGAGGCATTGATGAATGCGCAGAAAGACGGCTGCGAAGAAGGCACGATCCTTGAAGAATTCCAGAAGGGATACATGCTTAAAGACAAGGTAATCCGTTATTCAAAGGTCACGGTAGCTAAGAGGTGAGATGAATGGAAAAAATTATAGGTATAGATTTGGGAACAAGCAACTCCGCCGCGGCGGTAATACAAGGAGGACGACCAACAATTATACCCAGTGCTGAGGGCACCACATTAGGAGGTAAGGCCTTCCCCTCAGTGGTCGCCTTCACCGCGGACGGGCAACGCCTCGTAGGCGAACCCGCGAGGAGGCAGGCAGTGAGCAATTCGGAAGGCACCATCGCGACTGCGAAGCGCAAGATGGGGACTACGCATAAGTACAAGATCCACGGCAAGGAGTACACCCCTCAAGATATGTCCGCCTTTATCCTTCAGAAGATAAAGCAGGACTCAGAAGCCTTTATCGGCGAACCTGTTAAGAAGGCGGTTATAACCGTTCCCGCTTATTTCAACGACAACCAGAGACAGGCGACCAAGGATGCCGGCGAAATCGCGGGCCTCGAGGTTGTGCGCATTATAAACGAGCCCACCGCCGCTTCCCTGGCCTATGGCCTGGACAAGAGAGGGGACCAGAAAATCCTGGTCTACGACTTCGGCGGAGGTACCCTGGACGTTACGATAATGGAACTAAGCGAGGGTGTGTTTGAGGTGGTCTCAACCTCAGGGGATACGCAGCTCGGTGGCACCGACATGGACAAGGCATTGGTTGACCACATTGCCAAGGAGTTCAAAAAAGAGAATGGTATTGATTTAAGGAAGGACAAAACTGTCCTGCAGCGCTTAACAGAAGCTGCGGAGAAGGCGAAGATAGAGCTCTCCACCACCCTGGAGACGGGCTTGAACCTGCCCTTTATCACCGCCGACAGCGCTGGTCCAAAACACCTGGATATAAAAATTACCCGGTCGACCTTAGAGAAGCTGGTGCGGCCGGTAATAGATAAGTGCACCGGACCCATGCGTCAAGCCCTGGCTGACGCTGAGATGCAGTCGGGTGATATAGATAGAATCATCCTAGTGGGCGGGCCCACGAGGATGCCGGCGGTGCGAGAATTTGTGAAGCGTTTCGTAGGCAAAGAGCCCGAGCGCGGTGTTGACCCAATGGAGTGCGTGGCAACTGGAGCCGCTATCCAGGGAGGCGTTCTCGCAGGCGAAGTAAAGGACATTCTGCTCCTGGATGTGACGCCCCTTACCCTGGGTATTGAAACCCTCGGGGGCGTGCGCACGAAACTCATCGAGAGAAACACCACCATACCCACCAAGAAGACTCAGATTTTCTCAACAGCTGCGGACAACCAGACTACTGTTGAAATCCATGTTTTGCAGGGGGAGCGCCCCATGGCAACGGATAACGTATCCCTCGGGAGGTTCAACCTTGTCGGCATACCTCCTGCTCCTCGTGGCGTCCCCCAGATCGAGGTAACCTTCGACATCGACGCCAACGGCATTTTAAACGTCACCGCCAAGGATTTGGGCACCGGCAACGAGCAGAAGATGGCTATAACTGCACCCCACAAACTATCCAAGGAGGAGATAGAGAAGAAGGTGACTGATGCCGATAAATACGCAGAGGAAGACGAGAAGAGGCGGGAGAACGTGGAGCTCCTTAACCAGGCTGACAGCCTGATTTACACAGCTGAGAAATCATTGAAGGAACTTGGGGATAAGGTATCCAAGGAGCAGAAGGAGAAGGTAGAGAAAAGCGCCGCCGAGTTAAAGGAAGCCCTTAAAACCGAGGACACAGCTAAGATAAAAACCAAGGTCGACGAGCTCACCACGATCATGCATGAGATATCAACGGTCATGTACCAGCAGGAGGCGCAGCAGGCGCAGCAAGAGCAAGGTGCAAAGACGGAGGAAAAATCTGATAAAGGTCAGAAGGGCGAAAAGGTGGTTGATGCTGAGTACGAGGATGTGAACGAGGAGAAAAAATAGATGGAACGCGACTACTATGAGGTCCTGGAATTAAGCAGGAACGCATCAAAGAAGGAGATAAAAAAAGCTTATCGCAAGCTAGCTATGAAGCATCATCCTGACCGCAATAAATCCGCGGATGCCGAGGAGAAGTTCAAGGAAATATCCGAGGCTTACGGCGTCCTCAGCGATGAGGACAAGCGCGGGATGTACGACCGCTTCGGACACGCTGGTATAGATGGCCGCTATTCCCAGGAAGACATCTTCAGAGGCATCAACTTCGAGGACATCTTCGGT
>CAZDSM010000176.1:0-5014 GCA_964508205.1 Candidatus Hydrothermarchaeota archaeon
ATGGCGAGCGTTGTGCTGGAGTGCGCGGGGGAGGCAGGAGATAAGCCTGATATCGAGGTTGTCCCAGGCATTACCGCTGCTAGCGCAGCCTCCGCCCTCCTGGGCGCACCCCTAGGGCATGATTTCGCTGTATTGAGTTTGAGCGACCTTCTAACCCCGTGGAGTGTTATAGAAAAGCGTCTGGAAGAAGCTGCAAAGGGGGACTTCTGCGTCGTACTGTACAACCCCCGGAGCAGGGGCAGGAGGGAGCACCTTGGGCTGGCGGTTGAAATATTAAAAAAGTATCGCCGTTCTTCCACCCCTGCAGGCATCGTTAGGAACGCCATGAGGCAAGGAGAGGAGGTTATTACTACAACCCTCGGGGAGCTGCTTAAACATGAGGTGGACATGCATTCAACGATTATCGTGGGCAATTCCGAGAGTTTTGTGTACAACTCATGGGTGGTCACGCCTCGGGGATACAAAGGAAAATACTTCGAGGATATGAAATGATCTTGGTGCTCTCAGGTACAAGGGACGGCAGGGAGATAATTAGACTGCTCAGAGAAAAAGGCTATCCTGTTCTAGCCACGGCTACCACGCCCTACGGGGCAAGGTTAGCCAGCGAAGCAGGGGCCAGCGCAGCTCTCGAGAGGCAGCTCGGCAGTGAGGACATGCTCAACTTGTTGAAGGAAAGAGGAGTTAGAGCCGTCGTTGACGCGACCCATCCCTTCGCGCAGAAGGCCAGCAGGAACGGGATGCTCGCCTGTAAAAAAGCAGGCATCCGCTATCTGAGGTTCGAGAGGAAAAGCGAAACCTTGCCTGAAAGCACCCTCCTTCACCGGTGCAAAAGCTTCGATGAAGGGGCAGCTGAAGCAGTGGCTATGGGAGAGGTTATCTTCTGCGCCATAGGCAGCAATCATCTCAACTCTTTCATTGAAGCTGCGAGGAAGGAAAAAAAGAGAATAATAGCAAAGGTTCTTCCCACCCACGAGGCCCTCGATAAATGTGCCGCCTTGGGATTGGAGCTCAAGGATATCGTTGCCCTTCAAGGCCCTGGAAGCATGGAGTTGAACAAGGCCCTCCTCAGGGATTATAAGGCCAAGGTGTTGGTAACTAAGGAAAGCGGTGCCACAGGAGGGGAGGACGTGAAAGTTAGAGCTGCCCTATCCCTTGGACTGCCAACGGTTTTGATAGCAAGGCCCAGGGTAGAGTACCCCCTGGTTGCAGAGGAGTATGAGGATGTGCTCAGATGGCTGGAGGAGGAGAAATGAATTTAGAAAAAGCGATTCACGGAGGCGATGTGTGGGGCCATTATCCTATCCTTGACTTCAGCTTAAACACCAATCCCTTAGGTCCTCCAGAGAGGGTTCTCAAGGCTTTAAAGGAGAACCTGTGGAGGATTTCCCACTACCCTGATGACTCAGGGAGAGAGCTGAGGAAAGCTCTTGTCGACTATGCAGGAGTGGAAGAGGAGAGCATAATTCTCGGCAACGGCTCCACGGAGATAATTAAGAATTTCATCGAGGCCTTTATCAGTAAAGGTGACCGCGTTATTCTGCCGTCGCCTACCTATTCAGAATACGAGTACCAGACGAAGTTGAGGGGCGCCGAGGTTAGCTATGTACCCCTCAGGAAAGACTTCTCCTTAAGTGCACAAGGGATTGTTTCAGCCCTTGAAGACAACCCGAAGGCGTTGTTCCTGTGCGACCCCAATAATCCGACAGGCAAAACATTACAGAAGCAGGAACTGGAGCGCATCTTTGAAGCGGCCCATGCGAGGGAGGTCTTTGTGTTGCTGGACGAGGCTTACATCGAGTTCGCCAGTAAGGGCTGGTTTAATAAGACCCTAGAGTACGGGAACCTCCTGGTTTCTCGCTCCCTGACAAAATTTTACACTTTACCGGGGTTGAGACTCGGGTATGGAATAAGCAGCAGGAGGATTATCGACCTTTTAGAGAAGCTGAGGATTCCCTGGAACGTCAATGCCCTGGCGCAAATCGCGGGCATCGAATCCCTCAAAGACAGAGACTTCGCCAGAAAGTCCAGGAAGTTCATGAAAGAAGAAAAAAAATTCCTGACGGACCAGTTGGAGAAGATGGGCCTCAGAACAGTTATCTCGGATACCAATTACTTTCTGATACACCTGGGTGGGAGAATTACCTCTGCCGATTTGAAGACTGAGCTCTTGGATAAAAAGATTTTAATCAGGGACTGCAGTTCCTTTGAAGGTCTTAAAGGCGACTATATCAGAGTCGCGGTGAAGCAGCGGGAGGACAACCTGCGATTAATCAAGGAGCTCAGGCTGGTGATGGAGGGAAAGGATGATTGATCCTGAGGATAATATACGAAAAGCCCTTGAGAAGGGTGCTGGTTCAGAAAAATGTGAATACTATCCCTGTCACTTCCAGGGACAGGACTGCACCTGGTGCTTCTGCCCCTTTTACCCCTGCCTCGATTCATTAACCGGAGGGAGATACAAAAAGAGCTCTAAGACAGGAAGAAAGGTCTGGAGTTGCATGGTTTGCAACTGGGTCCATGAGGAGAAAGTTTCCAGGATGATTCTTGAAAAGCTCAGAGAAAAAATGCCTACAAGGGAAGAATTGACCCGTCTCAGAGCAGAGCTCTTGGAGGCTGAACATGAGAGCTAAAGTGCTTATGATACAAGGGACCACTTCTTATGCCGGCAAGACCTTCCTTGTAGCTGTGCTCTGTAGAATTCTTAGCGACGCGGGCTATAGGGTGGCGCCCTTTAAGTCCCAGAACACCTCCCTAAATTCCTATGTAACCCCTGACGGCTTCGAAATCTCCCGGGCCCAGGCCTTTCAAGCCTTCGCAGCCGGCATCGAGCCAAGGGTCGAGATGAATCCGATTCTGGTGAAACCCATGGGGGAGAGCAGGGCCCAGGTGGTCCTCAACGGCAAGCCCTACGCAGACATGGAAGCAGGCAGCTATTACCACGATTTTGCCTTGAGCAAGGGCATGGAGGCCGTTAAAAGAGCCTATGGGAAGCTGTCAAAAAAATACGATGTTATAGTCATCGAGGGCGCCGGAAGTCCCGCGGAGATAAACCTTTACGATAGAGACATCGCCAACATGCGCATCGCGGATCTCGCCGATGCTCCCGTGCTCTTGATAGCCGATATCGATCGGGGCGGCGTTTTTGCGAGCATCTACGGTACTCTGGCCTTGCTGAGGGAGGATCACAGAGATAGCGTGAAAGGCGTGATAATAAACAAATTCCGGGGGAGCCTCGATATTCTGGAGCCTGGATTAAGGGGAATCGAAGAGCTTACTACGAAGCCCGTTCTCGGGGTACTGCCCTTTATACCCGAGCTGAAACTACCCTTTGAAGACTCCGTCTCCCTGAGTAGCGTTGAGGATGGAAACGGAAGCCTTGACATCGCTGTGTTGAAGTTTCCCAGGATTTCGAACTTTACTGATTTAGACCCCTTTCTCTATGATGGAGCCAGGATAAGGTACGTAGATGGCCCTGAAGATCTTGGCTGTCCTGACGTTGTTATCCTGCCGGGCACGAAAAACACTTTCCAGGACTTGGAGTGGTTAAGGGCAAAGGGTTTCGAGGAGAAAATCAAGGCCATCGCCGGCAAGGCGAAGATAGTCGGCCTGTGCGGCGGGTATCAAATGCTCGGCGAGTGTATCCTCGACGAGAGCGGAGTAGAGAAAGGAGCCCAAGGGGAGGTTCACGGTCTAGGTCTTCTGGACGTTGAAACAAAATTTAAAGAGTATTCCAAAACTACCCGAAGGGTTGAAGGGGAAATAGTTTCCTCCAGGGGGATTTTCAAGAAGATTAAGGGCTCTAGGGTAAGGGGCTATGAAATCCATATGGGGAGGACCACCCTTGGGAAGAATGCTGAACCCCTTATCCAGTTGAAAGACGCTCCAGATGGAGCTACAAATAAGAGGGGAGACGTTTTTGGAACTTATCTCCACGGCATTTTCGATCTGCCGCCCCTGAGGAGGGCTCTAGGGAAAAACTCAAGGGATTTCTCCGAACCCTCGCAGGTTTGGTCAGAGAGTCTCGATAAGGCAGCCGAAGCCGTGAAGGAAAACATTGACCTGAAGCGGGTTTATGAGATTACGGGGCTGGAATAATGGTGGCTGAGCTCCTGGGGGTATTAGTAATTGCCCTGATACTGGACAGGATCTTCGGAGAGCCCTCTAATATAGTTCATCCGACTGCTTACCTGGGTAGGGGCATCGCTTTCCTGATGAAAAAGTTCAGGAACGATAAATTCCAGGGCACGGCTATGTATTTTATTATAACCCCCCCTTTCGCTTTCCTTGTTTACATCACTGCCGCTTTTAGCAGCGCACCCCTCAACCTATTTCTCGGCGCCGTATTACTGAAGCTCCAGCTCAGCTGGCGGGGATTATGGGATCATGCCAGCCCGGTTGGTGCCCTTTTGATGAGGGGCGACCTGAGGGCCGCGAGGAAAGCCGTAGTTTCCCTGGTTGGAAGGGACACCACCTCATTGAGCGAGAGGCACGTTACTTCTGCCACCATCGAGTCCATAGGGGAGAGCAGCGTCGACGGAATCCTCGCGCCTCTATTCTACTATGCCCTTTTCGGTTTGGTCTTCGGCTTACCCTATGGTATAGCAGCAGCAGCCTTCTATCGCGCCACGAACACCTTAGACTCCATGGTGGGATATAAAAAAAAAGGTCTGAGTAATCTGGGCTTCTTCTCCGCGCACATGGACGACCTACTCAACTACATACCTGCTAGACTCGGTGCTGTGCTGCTGATAACTTCTTCCATCCTCTTATGCGAGAACTGGAGAAGGGCCATTGTTGTGTATCGCAGGGACAAGAGTAACACCCAGAGCCCCAACTCCGGGCATCCCATGGCCACGGTTGCCGGCGCTCTGGAAGTTCAGCTGGAGAAAATAGGTTACTACAGGATCGGTGACAACCACGAAGGTCTTGGGATAAAGCATATCTACCGAGCTATGAGGCTGGTGAACATTTCTACCACAATAGCCGCTGCCTTAATGGCGCTGGTGTTATGGGG
>CAZDSM010000177.1:0-3457 GCA_964508205.1 Candidatus Hydrothermarchaeota archaeon
GCTACCGCGGCCATCAAACAATTATGAGGCCTCAGAATTTCAAGATAGGGAATCATCGCATTCCAGAAAACTTTTATCTTTGAAAGGTTTAAATTTTGTCTATTGAAACAGCCCGGTAGTGTAGCGGTCAATCATGCTGGCCTTTGGGCTTGTCTCACGGACAAAGACTTTTATCGCCCGTGGACGAGGAAAAAAGCCGGCGACGACGGTTCGAATCCGTCCCGGGCTATTATCTCAGCACTTCGCCAGCAAGCTTTTCTTAACGTAGCCATGAATGCTGGCTCGTGCCGAGACCCTAATCCGACTGGTTCAATAAGTTTTATATCAATGATGCATTATAAAATTATCGAGGCAATAGTAGCCCGGTAGTGTAGCGGTCAATCATGCGGGACTCTGGATCCTGCGACGACGGTTCGAATCCGTCCCGGGCTATTATCTCAGCACTCCGGACGGCTTCGCTGTCCCTTGCCGTTCTCGTGTCGAGACACACAAAAAAATAACATAAGGTAAAGATAAGAATGAGCTACAGGGTCCTTGTAATATGTATGGCAGCGCTATTAGCTCTGGCTGTAGCCGTCAATGCCCAGAGCAGCGTGTGCTCAACCTTCACATATCAGGCCACTCCGGGCTATGATTTCAAGGGCATAATTAAATTTGATTCCTTGGACATGGACGTGCAGCAGAGGGGAATTCAGAACTTGGTGGTAGCGTCTGCTGGCCAGAGGGTGACAGCTCAGGTTAGATGGACATTCGGATCCGCATGTCCAGATTGCAATTTTTTTATAAACGTATTTGGAAGCTGGAAGCAGGATAACGAGATAGCAAAGCTTTATTCAGGCGCCACTGGTGTCGCTCCATCCATATCCATCGTCCCCATATCCTTTGAGGTGCCTAAGGAGAAGGGAGATTATACCTTGAGGGTGGTATAATGGACTGGAAAATTTTACTTATTCTAGCCGTCGCAGTTCTCCTAGGTATATACGCCTACTGGGATAAACGGAGGAGGATGGTGGCAAAGGTGAGGAAACGCCCCAGGGGTGAGGTGAAGGAAGCCAACATAAACCTCGAGGCAGTATCCGAGGGCTTGGGCCTGTTTAAGCATGGCAAGATGCAAGTCGATGTCAAAAACGCTAATACCACTAAGCCAGTTATCAAGGCCGTTGTAGGCCTTGGGAACAGAATCATGGAGACGGACGAAGAAGGCATGGTGGTCTTCGAGGACGTACCCCGGGGAAGCTATGAGGTGATGGTTAAGAGGAATTTCTACAATGCAACAAGGAAAAAAATCGACTTCCAGGAGGAGGAGGTGTGTATTCAAATTAATTTAACCCCGACATCCGGCCTAGGAGAAACCGAGATCCAACGTCTTAAGAATGCCCTTGAACGGGTCAGGAATAGCTATCTAGCAGTCCCTGCATCGGATCCCTGTTTACCCATCTACTATAAATCCATCGGCGAAAAAGTCATCAACTTTGTGGAGAAACTATCTGATATACCAACCATTTCCAAAAATATTAACTACAATGAGGTCATGGAGGAGTTAATCATCGCCGCTGAATTTATTTGCGGAGAACTGGGTGAAATAATATCGGATTGGAAAAATGTCAAAATTTATGAGAGGGGCACCGGGGAAGAGGGTGAATGTGCGACGCCAGATTTTCGTGGGCTTCCAGAGTTTGAGGAGGCCCTGCAAGACCCTGGAAAATTCGTGGAGACACACCTCCCTAAAATACGGCGAAGACTTCACTCTATCGATGATGAGATTACGGGCAGGATAAAGGAAATAACTATTATGCCTATATCAGGGGTTTGGAGGATATCTGGGGGGCTCCTGAGTATGACTGAGACTGAATCAGAGGAGGGCCCTACCAACCAATTTAAAACCGCTATCTTGCTGTTATTCGCCGACGCCATGTTGGACTATGTGGAGAAGATGCTGAGCAGCGAGAAAATCCTGGAGAGGCTGAGGGTAAGCATTATTTAAGGAGGCGCCTCTCCACCCTCATCAGACTTCATCACGATATCTCCAAACACGCCCTCTTCATCGTCAAGCCTGAACCGCTGCAATGCCAGACTGGCCCTCACCAGGAATCCAACGAAGAGCACTACCAATACGACTCCCAGTGCCAGGAAGGACTTCATTATCGAAGCCATTTTACCCTCCAGCTTAGATATTTTCCCCCTCAGCAGGTCTGCGTCCTTGATTTCTCCTGATATCCTGTACATCGCCTCTGCGTTTTTATAGTTGGCTATCGAGTTACGCAACTTCTCCGACACGAAGTCGAAGGAGAATGGATTTATGACAAAGGATTCACCTCGAAAGTTGAAGGTCGTCTCTAAGACTTTCTCATAATCCGCATCGGCATTGACTTGGCTTTCCGATGCCTGAGTTAAAGAGTTCCTGTAGAGCTCCTCCATTACCCCCAGCAAAATCGCGTACTCCTCCTCCTTCGCCTTTTCTCCCATCAAGCCGTAGATTTGGCTGATGTGCTTGTAATACAGGACCGTAAATTTATAATTCGAGTCCCTGCTCTGCTCTGCGGTGGTCTCAAGGTCCGTTAAGACATCCGCAGCTACTGTGCTCAATACAGCATCCGCAGCGGCGGTACTGTCCCTTGACAACCCGTGGAGCTCCTCGTCTTCCAAGTTTTCCTCTCCCACCCGCATCTTTATCAAGGAACGATGGCCTCGAATAATGTTATCCCCTGCCATGTCGATTCTTCCGCGCTCCTGATTCTTTGTGGCTTCGGTTACATCGGCTAAAAAAGTCCTCGTGCCGCTGTAGATGGACATCACCGAGACTATATTCTTGGCATCGGTGATGCCCTTAGACTTTTCCAGGAGAGATGCAGTGCTTTCAATGATGTCGTTGAACCGGGGATAGCCCTCAAGGGGTTTCACCCCCCTCAGATAATTTAGTGCCTCCTCTATACCTGGGAAATAGACGAGTACCTTAGTCGTGAGGTCCTTACTTCCAGCGTAGTCAGTTGTGAGTTTGTATCCCCAGGTCTTCTCCCCGAGGGTGCCGTCCTGAGGAAGGAACACCTTGAAGGGGACCTTAAGAGACCCGCCGGGTGCTACATAGTCGACATCTGGGTAGGTTATCCACCCTATCTCACCGGAGTCAAGGGTGATTTTTAAGCCTTCTATGGGCGTGAAACCACCGATTTCCTGGATGAAGATGATTTTCTCTGAGACCTCCCTCCCTGTTTCAAAGGTCACCCCCCCTATGTCTATGGTGGTATTGGTCAGGACCATCTGGGGAGAGGGAATCACATAGGAAATATTTTCATAATCACTGGTGATATTGGTAAGGGAGCTAATTGTAATTGTTAGAGGATAGATGCCGGGGTTCAATGAGCGCTCTGGCACGCTGACGTTCACCTGTATGCTCTTATTCTCGAAGGACGGGAAATCCCCCATAAAATCGATGTAATCCAAAGATGCTGGGCCATTC
>CAZDSM010000178.1:0-1649 GCA_964508205.1 Candidatus Hydrothermarchaeota archaeon
CGTGCTCTAGAGCCTCCTCCCCGCCCACACCGGTGCTCTTCATCGTTACGCAATCACACACAGCCCTCAGTTCCTCCTCCCCCACGGAGATGGAGTACCCGGCGTACTCCAGCATCTGCCGATCGTTCTCACTATCACCTATAGCAACAAGATGCTCCCTCTTCATACCTGCTTCCTCGGCAATCATCCCTAGGGCTTTGCCCTTATTAACCCCTGGATCTTTGATGTGGATGGCGAACTTGGTATCAACTACCTCAACATGGAAATTGGATAATATCTCCCTCACTCCCTCAACATCCACCGTCCGGTAAATAGCTATCTCGGTTCTCCTCAGCTCCGACCTGGCCACCTTCTCGACTTCCATGTGCTTTGAGAGGTAATCATAGGCCCGCTCAACCTCCTTTACATTACCGAGGTACTTTGCTGCCTGGGATTTGAATTTTATTATGCCGCCGTTCTCCGCTATCAAGATGCCAGAGGTGCCTATGAAGATGGAGGCAGCCTCGGATCTACACAGTATATTCCCAGTGGCTAGAATTACTGGTATGTTGTGGGCCTCTATCTCCCTTATTTTCCCTACTGCCCCTAGGTTGAGCCTGCTGTTCTCATCTGTAAGTGTCCCGTCGATATCAATGGCTACTGCTCTAATCGCCATATGTCAAGATGCCCGCGAGGAAAGATAAAAGTTGCCCTCAGTCCCTTATCCCGTCCTTGACTATCGAGAATATCGCCTCGCCCTCAGGCAGGTTTGGCGAATCTATCAGCCTACCCACCCTTTTACCGCCCTTGGACTTCCTGAGGTAAATCCTGAAGGTCGCGGAATGACCGACGATATGTCCGCCTATCGGTGCCGTGGGATCGCCGAAGAAGAAATCAGGCCTTGTCATTACCTGGTTAGTGACGACGACCGCGAGGTTGTAAATATCGCTCAATCTCTGCAGGCCGTGCATGTGCCTGTTGAGTTTCTGCTGCCTATCAGCGAGCATGCCTCTGCCGGTATAGTCGCTTCGAAACTGGGAAGTCAATGAATCCACGATGATAACGCCGATATTCTTCTCCCTTATAAGGTCCTCGGCCTTCTCTGCCATCAGAATCTGATGGTCGCTGTTGTACGCCCGCGCCACCACTATGTTATCCAAGATCTTCGTGGGATCCAGCTCCAAGGCCTCGGATATCTGGATGATCCTCTCGGGCCTGAAAGTGTTCTCTGTATCTATGTAAATGGCGTTTTTTTCCAGCCCCCCCTTGTCCTTCGGGAGCTGCACGCTGACAGCGAGCTGAAAGCATATCTGGGTCTTGCCAGAGCCAAATTCGCCGAAGAACTCGGTTATCGCCTGGGTCTCTATGCCCCCTCCGAGGAGCTCGTCAAGGGTTGAGCTGCCAGTGCTTATTTTCCTCATGGTCTGCCTTTTTTCCAGCACCTCCGTACCAGTCATAAAGCCCATCTGCAGGGAATCCCTCGCCGCGTTTATCATCCTAGTTGCGGCGCTCTCCCCGAGACCGGCAACGTCCTTCATCTCCCCTGAATTAGCCACAGCGATGCTCTCGACAGTCTTAAAACCCGATTCCCTAAGCCTATCAGCTGTAGCTGCACCAACACCAGGTAAATCTTCTAACTCCATTTTTGCCCTCCTACGTTTCTTTTTTTA
>CAZDSM010000179.1:0-3349 GCA_964508205.1 Candidatus Hydrothermarchaeota archaeon
CGGTCAGCTTGCTTCCAGCCATCGCTACCTCCACTGCCAGACCCTCTGTATCTACTACGAGGACGTAGCACGACAGCTTACTGGATTCCAAGTCTCCGGCAACGGTATAATAAGTTAACGCGAAATTAGAGGTGATCATTACTGGGGAATTCTCGTTGGGTTTGCCAATCTCGCGAATCCCTGCTTCCACGCTGATTGGCGACCTGGGGTCTGTATAGATGTTCTGCCTAAGAGTTACAAGGGGCAATAAGGCCCAGGTCTCAGGGGAATGCAGTATCAGGGCATCGCAGTAATTCAGCAATTGGGCACCAGCAAGGGTGGCCTCCATCATGCCAGCCTTAACCTCGTCTTTTTCCTTCATCCAGGCAATCATGGGCACCCCTAAGATGGGATAGCCTAAGATTTTGACCTCATCTTCAATAGCCAATCTCCTCAGCATGGCCAGGTTCTCGTTCATCTCATAGAACTTTTCTCCAGTGGGATATGAGCCTATGTCCAGGACGATGTCCTGTACGCCATTATTGAGGAGGTTCTGCACAAGCTCAGTTAATCCCTGAGGGTCTCCTGGAGATGATGCAACAACTGGGCAACCGTGCTTCAGAGCGAGTTTCGCGAAATCCCCCCAGTTATCTTTATTCGCGGCATATAGGAGAGGTTTTCTCTCTGCGGCAATTTCAAGGCCGACCTCCAGTATTTCAGGGCTATAGGAGCATAGAATCAGCGGCAGGTCGTATTTCTCGACGATGCTTAAAACAGTCTCTCCGAATTTCGTAGCATCCTTGGTCTTTGACCTCACCGCTATACCGTCGAGAACCAGCTCCTGACCGATTCTGGTGATTTTGAAATTTCTTATATTCTCCACCTTCTCATAGAGCTCTTCCTTCGTCATTGCATCGTCGACATCAATAAACAGTGCAGTAGGGTTGAAGTACGTGAGGTCGTGGCGATACATTACTGCCTCTCCACCTATTATCACTTCCTTGTCCCCGTTCCCAATCCTTATCTCGCGGATCGGGGGTGTGAGAAGCTCAATCAGCTTATCCCTTTTTTTAGCGTATTTCTCCTCCTCCATCAGGGGGGTGCAGTCCTCTGCCTTGTGCTCCCGCTCAATTAGGGTCGAGGCAAAGGCCATGCACGAACTCTCCCCGCACTCTTTGCAGTTGGTTCCCGGGAGGTACTTGTAGATTTGGAGGGGTGAAAGCCTTCTCATTTAAACCCCCTCCACCCATCCTGGATAATCAAGATTCTCACCTTTGAACTCCCCTGTAGCTGACTCTATGAGCTCCTTAACCATTCTCACAGCCTCTGGATGGAGCATCATCATCCCATCTGCGCCGGCATTTATTACGGTAACGGCCGTAAGGACCTCCCAGAGGGGACCGCGGTACTCCCTGGCCCCCCACTTGGGCTCATTCATCCATGCCTCTCTCGCCGCCCAGGCATTGGTAACGCCGCAGAACACTGGGTTCTGAAGTACCTCGTCGCCCTTCAAGGCGTTCTGTTTCAGCCGCTCGATAATGGAGTAAGTGTAGTCCAATCCATAACCCAAGGCGCCAGTGGTCGGGTCCTGCACCAGCCTATCCTTTGGCAGCTCTTCCTCGAAGAGAAGGCGGTTTAGGGACTGTTGATCCGTGATGTTCATGGAGGTGAAGGCGAGGACGTTATGCTTAAACTTCTTCGCGGCCTCCACGATTTTCTTGAAATCGAGATCAAGGTTCGCGCTCGCCAGGAGGAGCATCTCGCCTTCAGCTGCCTCAGCGATCTTCTCGAAGAGCGGGGGGTCCTTCTCCGGGTTACCGCTCCCCCCCACTACCAGGGGGACCTTTACAGCTTGAAGCACATCCTCCACAGTCTTAGCCGCTTCTTTCGGGGACGTGTCCTTTATCCTTGGATCGGTGGATATCAAATGCAGCGTCACCAGCTCTGTACCCAGCTTCACTGCTTCCCTGGCCCAGCCAGCGGGATCGTCCCAAACATCACCCCATTTTTCTCGAAGAGCCTTGGAAAAACTCGGCATGGCCGTGTCGAAGACGTCGAAGGAGACAACAGGGGTGTTCCTGTAGCCACCTTCAAAGCGATATAGCGTTGATTGACCGCCGAGTTTTACGACTTTCTTCCTGCTTCCCCCATCAGCCTTAGTAGCCCCCAGCTGAACCTCAACTATGCTGCCGTTATACTCCTTGATTGGGGGATTGAATTTGTAAACTGCTTTCCTCGTCTCAGGGGTTAGAGCAGTCTTTAGTTGCGCAGGGCGAAAAGTTGTAAGCGTCCTGTTGACTTCGAAAATAAGTTCTTCGGCCTCAATGGTGACGTTATCTAGCTCCACTTCCTCCGCGTCAAGGAGCTCCCTTATGGCTTCTTCAAGGTTCACCTGCGCTTCTCCTTTCGAATGATGATGACTTTTTCAGCGTATATCTTGGCATTTTTGAAGATAATGCTCACGTTGCCTCCGTTGACTGGTACACCCTGGAGGGGCATCCGCAACTCGCCCGCCTCTGCCACTGGTTGCGCTTCCTCAGGAACTACAGTTTCCTCGGTTTTTTCTTCCGTTCCGCTGCCGTTCCACCTCCCAACCACGGGGTGCTCTACTTTTTTCAGATACTCCTTAAGGGATTCAAGGTCAGTGGCGTCCTCCTCGGTAGCTATCTTATCATTGACCTCCGGAGGAATTGCATCCGCAATCCTCTCCTTCAAAGCCTTGGGGAGCCAGACCATGCGATTCCAGCCGCCATCCGCCTGAAGCATCTTAGGTGAGCGCAGGTACTCTATGGCCATTCCTACGAATCCGTCGCTCTGCACGCCCCCACCAGCCTGTCCAGCCATGGTAGAGAAGGGTATACCAAAGGGCGTGGTGCCACGGTGGTCTCGATGCACAACCCCTATGCCGTCCACTTCAGGTATGTAGAAGCCGATGGCCTCGAAGCAACCGCAGCTCGTGTGGGGCTTGTCGAAGATGCTATGGAGGTATACGTTACTTACTGTTCCGCCGGACTTATCATAGGTAGCCTCGTTGGGGCCTGAATACTCGCCTTTTACCTCGTCGATGAGCTCGCCCTTGGGGATCTCGAATATCGGCCCCTTGGGATCTATCTTGGCTGCTGCTCTTCCCTCGAACCACGATATAGAGCCGCAACTGGAGGTCCTGCTTGGCGTTATCGTACACAGATGCTGTGGCGCAAAGCTCTGGCACAACGCACACCCGTAGAAAACCTCGACGTCATCATCCTTCAATCCCCGCAGGCGTGAGTCGCGTTTTTCGTAAACCTTCTTCGCTTCTTCAATAAAGCTGGTGACCTCCTTGGGATTGGTGTAAAGTTTTACCTGCATCTTCTCTATCATAGACCACTCG
>CAZDSM010000180.1:0-3346 GCA_964508205.1 Candidatus Hydrothermarchaeota archaeon
TTCAGCGTCGGTCTCGGTGCACTACGCTGCCTCGACCTTCCGCCGAGATCCAAAAATAACGGGGTTACTATCATGGCGACCAAAAAGAAATTCAGCTGAGGAAACGCGACATCCCCCCCCCTTCGACGCTTACTCTCCGGACAGCCTCCACGTAATCGGTAGCGTCGAGAACATTAAGGGCTCGATTAAGATCCCATATGCCTGTAAAAAATGACCACAAAAACGTCATCTACTGGAGAAAGCGTGCCTTTGATGTCAGAGCATGAAGATAATGCCTGTGATGATGATATAAAGAGCCAACTGATTGATGACGAAAGAACCTGGCTGAGCAGGCATTAACATGTATAGTAGTTGCTCCCCGCTCCAATGCTCCATCACCTCCTCATAAATATTTATGACTTTGAAAAGTATTAAATAAATAAAGCCTGATAACCTGAGGAAAAAGAGCGACCTTAGTCTAGTGGTTAGGACTCAAGCTTGCCATGTGCGGGGACACAGCTTTTCCGTGCGGAAAAAGCTTGTAACGCGGGTTCAAATCCCGCAGGTCGCATTTGTCAGGTTTTCGAACGTAGAAGATTTGCTAGCAAATCTTCAGTTCGAGAATCGCCACCCAAAAATTATGTGCTATTGTAAATAGCACGACGTCTGATGTCGCATAGTCCTTTGAAAATGAATCATCGTACTCGAAACAAGAAGCTCGCGAGGGAACGGATTGAAATCCTCATGGAAAGAGCGGAAGAGGTGTTTCCCAGTGATAAGGCGAAAGCCGATAGGTACGCTGCCCTCGCTAAGAAACTCGCTATGCGCTACACCCTGAAGTTCCCCAACCGCTGGAAGCGCAGGGTGTGCAAGAAGTGTCATTCGTTCCTTGTACCGGGTGAGAACTGTAAGACGAGGATACATAAAGGGCGGGTGATAAACACCTGTCTGGATTGCGGCAACATCGTGAGGTTGCATATCAACAATCTTTAAGAGGTTAAAAATAAAGAGGATTGACATGACTACGATATACGACGTCCCCGCGAATATGGCTATAGACAGTCTCTCAAAGAAATTGAAAAGCGCTGGCATGGTCAAACCCCCGCAGTGGAGCGTGTATGTAAAAACCGGTGGAGACAAGGAAAAGCGTCCAAGTGATGGTGACTGGTGGTACGTTAAGTGTGCCTCGGTACTGAGGAAAGTGCATATCATCGGCCCAATAGGCGTCCCTACGTTACGTAGGATATACGGTGGTAAGAAAAATAAGGGGTATAAGCCTGAGGGTATGTGCGGCTCCAGCGGCAGCTTGATCAGGGATATCCTGCAGCAACTGGAGAAAGCAGAGCTCATAAAAAAGACCAATGTGGGCAGGGTCACCACCCCCAAGGGTGCGTCCCTGCTGGACTCCCTCTCCCATAAAATAAAAAAGAAAATCCCGGAGCTGGGCAAGTACTGAGGCTGGCGATATGGAGAATCCTGAGGAACTCAAGAGAAAGAAGCTACTAGAGCTCCAGCAAAAGATGCATGAGGAGAATGCTAAGCAGGAGCAGCAGCAGCAGTTCGAGCTCCAGAAGCGGTCCATTTTAAAGGGGGTCCTCACCCCCGAGGCGAGGGGCAGGCTCGCGAACGTGAAACTAGCGAGACGTGACTACGCCCTCCAGGTAGAGAACCTCTTGATACAGATGGCACAAACTGGGCAGGTAAAGCAGAAGATAACCGATACTCAGCTGAAGCAAATCCTGGGTAAAATCTCCAAGAAGAAAAGAGAGTTCAAAATAAAGAGGGTTTGATGGAGGAAGTGGCCCTCCTTTACAGTGGGGGCAAGGACAGTTCCTTGGCTGCACATATCCTCACCAAACTTGATTTCAAGGTAAAACTCTGCACCATAACCTTCGGTCTCCGGGATAATTGGAGGCACGCCTACGATGCAGCGATGTACTTTGGGCTTCCTCACGAGGTGATAAAAATGGAACTGAGCGTTCTTCATAACGCATGCGAAAGGATATTAAAGGACGGGTACCCAAACAACGGGATAAATAACCTGCACCTGCAGGCGCTGAGACGCGTCGCAAGGAAAAACAAAATCGTGGGCGATGGCACGAGGCGCGATGATAGGGTGCCTAACTTGAGTATAAGTGATATACGGAGCCTCGAGGATTCCCTCGGAGTTGAGTACCTCGCGCCCCTTCGTGGCATAGGATACAAGAGGATAAATAAAATCGCAAAGGAGAGGATTATGATCAAGGAAGGAGCGTCTGAGGACTTCGGTAAAGGCGACTACGAATCAGAGGTAAGGGCATTGCTGATGGAAGAAGGTCATAATGTAGGGGAACTGTTCCCTTATCACAAGCAATCACGAGTAATAGGTATGAGGCGATAGGCATGGGAAAGGTTGAGTTACCCCGGAAGCTGAGGCTTGGAAAGGTCATGAGGCAGAATCGCCAAGTGCCGATTTGGGTCGTGGGGAAGACCATCGGCAGGGTGAGGACCCATCCGAAGCGGCATCATTGGAGAAGGAATAAACTCAAGGTCTAGGTGCGGTTATGGATAGGATTTATACGATCCCCCTCATGGACGTGAGAAGCGCCCCCAAGAACAAGAGGGCCCCGAAGTCCGTGAGGTATGTCCGAGCCTTCATAGAGAAGCACATGAAGAGCGACGTGGTTAAGTTTGATGCTGCATTGAACGAGAGGCTCTGGGAGAGGGGGATGAGGAACATTCCAGCCAAAATAAAGGTCAAGGCCTCGAGCAGAGACGATGGGAGCGTGCTGGTTACTTTAGCAGAGTGAGGGAAGTGCTCCGATTAATTGCCTATAACAGGAACCCCAACATAGGCGTCTTTGCAGTAGTCAACGATAACATCGCGGTTCTTCCGACAACCTGTCCAGGGAGCTTTGTTTCCTCTGTAAAGGAGGCCCTGGGGGTGGAAGTGGTGAGGACGAATATCTGCGGTACGAGTTTAGTGGGAGTTATGATGGCAATGAATAACAACGGCGTCCTACTGTCAAAGCATGCTGAGGAACGGGAGATCCTGGCTTTAAAGGAGTCCGGCCTGGAGGTCGGCATTATTGAGGATAAGTACACGGCCCTGGGAAATCTCGTGCTCCTTAACGACTGTGCAGCGATAATCAGTGGGTTATTCGGCAAAAGGGTGGCTAAAACCATGGAGGATGTCCTAGACTGCGAGGTGGCTCCTCGAAATCTGCGGGGATTCAAGACAGTGGGCAGCCTGGGGATAGCAACTAACAAAGGCGCCTTAATACACCCCCTCGTAGAAGAGGAGGAACTGGAATGGATGGAGGATATCCTAGGGGTTCAGGTTGATTGGGGCACTGTCAATAGAGGGGTTGGATTTATTAAGACAGGG
>CAZDSM010000181.1:0-3098 GCA_964508205.1 Candidatus Hydrothermarchaeota archaeon
AAAGAACGTCATATAGGAGGGCGCCTTTTCACCCTATGAGGGAAAAGCAATTGGATACTGTCCAGGGTTATGGGAACGCGATAAGGGCGATAAGGGAAAGCATGGATCTCACCCAAAAAGAACTTGGGGGGCAGATCCAGGAGAAGACATCTGTCATAGCCAGGCTTGAGGCAGAGAAGATTAACCCCAGCAAAGCCCTTGCTAAGAAGCTAGAAAAAGCTATAGGTATAAAGATTTTATCCTCCATGGAGGATCCTGATGCCGTGAAGCACACCTTCGATACCAAGAAGCTCACCTTGGGGGATGTGGTGAAGATAAAGAAGAAGTAGTTAAAGGGCTCCTAATCCTCTTAATATCAGCACGAAGAAGATTATCCCGATTATCGCGTACAGTAGAGTCCTCGTGTTAACGTTCCTCACGAGCTCTTCTAGCTTCTTCATCAAGGGCTTGGGAGGGGCTCTTCCCACAGGGACTTCTTTGTACTTGGTTTGAAAGGGCTCGTATATCCATTTCTCTGGTTCCCTACTCCGCTCCTCTTTGAATCTGCGCAATCCCAGACACTCATGGTTCTCTGGGAGGCGATGATCCGAGCAGAACATTTCACCGCAGAACTTGCACTTAAATGGCATTACCTCAGACCTTTCGCAGTACGAGCACAGAGCCATGGTTTCATCCCCGTTGGTGGAGCTCTTTCCTCCTGTCCTTTAAAGCCTGATTTTCCACGCCAAGGTACTCGGCAACTGTGGATATATCTACATCGGTAGTCTTGTCGTAAAGGGGCTTCATCCATTTCCTCCAATGGAGGTCCCGTAAGAGATGGTGGTCGATGATTAATTTCTCGACCCGGGTTCCCTCGATAACTCTCCTCGGTTCTCCAAGGAGAGCTCTAGACTCTGGTTGGAATATCTGTAGCCGAGCATATACGTCATGGGACCGTCGGCGAGGATAATATTCGGGTCCTCATCCATAATAAAAGTTACCTGTTTCTCAAGACAGAGCCCCCCTATACATCACTAGGTACGTGATGGTAGTAATGGTAGTGGGTATCGTTCGTATGGCGAAAAGGAAGACTCAACAGGCTTTTCTCATTTCGAATACATCATTTATGATTGCTGATAGCTTCGACGGTAAATCAAAGCTTCCTCTGCCTTCGTCAGCTCCCGTCCAAGGTACAAAGCATGATCGAGTTCGGAGATTAAACCTAGGTTATGAATAGTATCGCATATTTCCTTGGCGTTTTTTCCTTCAATTGATAAATGAGGTGTATTTTTATAATAATGGATACAATTAATTTTTTCGTCAACGAATATCTTGAAATAGCCTTTCTCATCCATATAAACTGTCTTTTTACTAGCAGCCTTGATTTTTTTGATGTTCATAATTGCATTTTTATCCAGGGCATCCCGTTTTATCTTTTTTTCTTTTAAAATCAGCAAATCGATTCCTAAATTAGCGGGAACAGACTTCCTCCTTGCGCTGATGTACATCATCTTCACGGCTGTGGAGAGCTCCCTAACGCTACCAGCCGTCTTGTCGCCAGCCTCCGTCGTGAAGAGCAGGCTCGCTCTGCATTCCACGGCAGCAGCGCAGAGGAGGGCGTTTATTCCAGGGGAATCTGCATCCATCAACTCCGTGACGTTACCGATGCCCATGAGCACAGGCGCATCATGTTCATCCGCATACCTTTTATATGCCGTCAAGGAATCGACTAGGCCCAGGTTCGCGGGATGGAGCACTAAATCAGCAATTGGATTTTTAAATCCCCTCCTCCTCGCTAACTCCATGTTTTCCTCCATTAACCTAAGCCTCTCCTCGGGGCTGGAGGGTATGTTCCCTTTTTTAGGAATGATTACGCATGGCGTCGAGACACCGCTAAACTTCATCAAAAGGTCGTGGTCGAAGCTCAGCACCAAGTCTATTTCATCGTCGAGGGCGCTCTGAATATTCCCCGCTTCCATGGTATCGATGGAGAGGGGAACATCCAGAGGACGCAGCATATTTATCAACTCCCCCACTCTCTCTGGGTTTTCCTCGTTCATACCGATGTCAATTATATCAGCCCCTTCTCTAATGTAATACTTAGCCATCCTCTCAACCTCTTCATCTACTAAATTTCCGGCGTCAACGATTTCAGCCACCACGCGGATTGGAAAAGCAGTGCCCACTGGGAGATTGCGGATTAAAAAATTACCAGGGATTTTAAGCTTTGACTTAATGTAGCGTGAAGTGTTAACCTTCTCGAGCTCTGCGTAGGCCTTCCTTCTCAGCTCCCCGTCGAGCAGTACATCGGCGGGTACATCCCTTGATAATTTCACCCGGCTCAGGTTTTTCAGCACGTGCTCGAGATCGGCGATATCCCTCGTACCCCTATAGGTTTTTAATCCAGTGGTTTTTTCAACAACCGCTAGGTTCCCCGCGATGAGTCCTGGAGCCAGTATTAAATCGATGCCATGAAGCATTTCCTCCTTCAGCGCCCCAGCTAGGGTCTTGGGCTTGATCAGGGAGGCAACCTCCGTTGAAGCAGCATAAACACTGCACTGGAATTTTTGCGCGATCTCCCGTATCCTGCTTTCAGCGAGCTTTCCAGTGATGAGCAGCACCCGCATCTTACGTAACCTTTTTAATTCCAGTAGAAATACTTTTATCCATGCTCAGCTCCAGGTTCAAGGACCGTTCTACATCAATGGTTAATCCCATTGCCAGATTTATGATAGGTATCGGTCTAAGCCCAAACATGCTCACTACCCTGGGACTCATCACGAGTATTGGAGTCGCTGTATTCCTCACAAAGGATAGCTTAATATCTGCCCTGGTTTTTCTATTATTCACTAGCTTTTTCGATGTGATGGACGGTGCGGTGGCGAGGGTTTCTAATAATACTTCCAAATTCGGCGGGTATCTAGATTCCATTTTCGACCGGTACGCAGACGCAACTATCCTCCTCGGCCTAGCCCTCTACCTAGATGGATATTACATCTTAATTTTTCTAGTGCTGGTGGGCAGCCTCCTAGTCAGTTACTCGCGCTCAAGGGCTGAGAACTTCCTTCCCAAATGCGATGTGGGCATAGCCGAGAGGGCTGAGAGGCTTATAATACTCA
>CAZDSM010000182.1:0-1705 GCA_964508205.1 Candidatus Hydrothermarchaeota archaeon
CTTCTTCTCATATTGTTTGCTTCTTTTTTTGTTTTATACAACCGCGACGTTGTTAGGATGGAGGGGTTCATCTTCCTATCCCTCTTCATCCTTTACATCCGCTACACCCTTAAGAATACCGAAAATAACAGGGCACCGCAGTACGAGGATAAAATAGGGAAGCCTGCCCTTCAGGTCATTGGAGGGCTGGCAGGGGTTCTCCTCGGTAGCATCTTCCTGGTAAGGTCGGCTATAACCCTAGCCCATTTTATCGGAGTCCCTGAGTCGATCATTGGACTTACCATGGTCGCCTTCGGAACTTCTGTTCCAGAGCTGGCAGTTGCAATAGCTGCTGCAAGGAAAGGCTACACCACCATGGTTCTGGGAAACATCATAGGAAGTAACATCATGAACATACTCTTAGTCCTCGGAGCAGCCTCCATAGTGATGCCCCTCACAGTGGCTGCTGAAATTGCAACCATGGCTTTGCCCTTGATGCTCTTCCTCGTCATCTTACTGGTCGTATTCATGAAGACAAAAAGGGAAATCGGCAGAGGGCAGGGTTTTATCCTGGTGAGTCTTTATGCCCTGTTTTTATGGCTTAGTTTTTCATGGTCTCAAAGTGTGGGAACATTATAATCCCCTAAGCAGGGTCGTCTCCTCGACGACTTTCTCCCTGATTATATCTGAGCCCAGCTTACACGGCGGCCTGGGCAGTTTGACGAAAATAGGGGCCTCGAAGAGCTCGTGGTCAAGGAGCTTGTCTTCCTTTTTAAACCGCATTATCTTTCCCTTAATCTCGTTGGAGAATTTCTTGTATATCGGCTCAAGGAGTTCCGCCTCCTTAGTCTTTCCGTAGATATCTGTGGAAACGTTGCCCATGATATTTTGATCAACCCTGGATTTGAACTGCTCAGCACCGAAAAGAGAGAAGCCGATGCTTCTGCCCCTGGCGCTGATGTCTATCAGCTTCGACTTCAGGGACGCTACCTCAGGGGAATTATGAGAAGGAGCATACTTGTTGAGCTCGTCCATAAAGAGGATTATCCTGTCAACCTTGATCTTGTTCGACTCGAGGAGAGCCTCGAACTCTGAGATGACTTTTTCGAAGACGAGCTTCCTGGGATAAAATCCGAGTTGTTGGAGGTCAATCACCCAGATCTCCCTGTTCCCAAGCTCCTTATATGGCAGTTCCACCACCTCGTCCTCATATGCGGTTGTTAGCCCATCGTATTTCGTCTCCAAACCTCGCAGCTGGTTGTAGAGCTTTATCCACGTAGCCTTGTAGCTACCGCGCACCAACTCCGTTGGGGACCTGTCTTCTGGTATGAGTTCCCTGCGCATGAACTCCAGCAACTCCGAGAAGGACTTCAAGCCCCTCTCCCCGGCCATTTTTTTTAGCTCGTAGAAAGCGGTGTCCAGTTTTTCCTTTTGATCTTGATCCCCTGCCTTTAACAAGGAGGGTATGAACTCCTTGACCTCCTGGTAGCCCCACCGGAAGGTGTCCGCGTCCTTTCTTAACGAATTAGCTTCGTTGAGAATATTCATGGTCGCGAAACACCTCGCTTTAAAGCCCCTTGGCTTGATTCTACACGACGAATATATTGCGAAATCGCTCTGGGCAAGGTGCTCTGATTTTGCGCGGATGTGCAGGAGGTCGTCGCTCTTAATGTTGAACATTATGCACGCCACCCTGGCATTGGAATGGGTGAAAATAGAGCTTAGG
>CAZDSM010000183.1:0-4811 GCA_964508205.1 Candidatus Hydrothermarchaeota archaeon
GTTGAAGGTAATCCAGAGGACGTAAATGGTTACGGCCAGGGGGATGAATATTACCAGGCCTGTGATAAAGAGGTTCCTAAGCTTTTGGATGATTTTTCCTTTCATGGTTCTCTCCTATTATTCTCGCGCCTATATTATCAATCTTTGCGATAATGCATAGGTAATCTAGGAGCTCTGAGACCTCCTGGGGGCTCTCGGTTAAGGTGAAGACAGCATTTCCCAGCATGGTCATAGCTGCGATTACTCCATGATTTTTCAAGATTTTCATAGCTAAATAAACCTTTTTACTCATTAAGCCCGTGTCAAGGGTGAATTTTCTGGAGGTTTCAAGGAAGTTCTTGGGGGTCGGTTTCCCAGTAAACAGCTCCATACACCTTCCTCCAGCATTGTTTATGCGTTTCTTTTTATCCTCATCGCGTAGAATCGGTTTCGTCTCGAGCTCCTCGCCCACGAGGAAGACGACCACGTAATAATCGCATGCAATTTTCTCTACCTCGCCTATTCCTGGGGCGCCTGGTTTACTGCGCAGCAATAAGCCGCCTTTTAGCTCCGCGATAACGTCTCCGAGGCCTGTCTTATTCACTATCTCGGCGCGATGCGCTATTTGACCGCATTGCATAGGGCTCATGCCGAGGCCCAAGGCACGGTTAAGAGCTAGAACAACTCCTAGGGCTCCTGCGGCAGAGATGCCAAAGCCGTATTTCATGGGTGGCTGGAGTTCGTGGTTCACCCTGAGAGCGAGACCTTTGGGAAATCCCCTCAGCATCTCCACCGCTGATTGGGTGACAGGGCAGTCGCAGGGCGCGCCGTCGAGACGGACTTCAAGGGCAGATTCGTGGGCCTCCTCGACCTCCACCGTCGTGGTCACCCCCCTATCTATAACCACGCCGCATCCCCTGGAGCCGCTGAGCAGTGGATCGCTATGCTCCATTATTTCGAAAAAACCTGTAATGTGCCCAGGTACAAAGGCCCTAGTCTTCATTTTTCTTCCTTCTAATCCCGAGGATCGCGTCGAGGATTCTGGAGGCCACCTCGGACTTGGGGCTCCTGGGGATTTCCTTAACTCCTCCTCTGCTGACCAGGACTACCTCGTTTTCCTCAGCTCCGAGAACCCTCTTGGAAACGTCGTTACCAACCACGAGGTCGAGACCATGCTCCTCCAAGGCGCGATGGGAGGCCTTCTTAAGCTTCTCTACCGATACGTCGTGAAGGGCTTTGAACCCGACCTTAACGCAGGGAAAATTTTTCACCTTGGCCAGGATTTTCGGAGTAGGGACTAGATGGAGATTCAACTCCTCTTTGGAGGAAATCTTCTTCCCTGCTTTCTTCGCCTTAAAATCGGACACAGCCGCGGCTGAAACGAAGACGTCCGCGCCTTTGATCTCCTTCATTATCACGCGCTCCATATCATCACATGTTTCCACCATTAATGTCCTGAGGTAGGGGGGGCATCTCAAATCACTGCGACCCATTATGAGGGTCGTGTTTGCGCCCCTAAAAAAAGCTTCTTTAGCCACTGCTAGACCCATCTTACCGGAGCTCTTATTGGTTATGATCCGGATGGGGTCGATGTACTCGATGGTCGGGCCCGCAGTTATCAGGACTCTAAGCCCAGAGCAATCCCTCTCATGAAGACGGAAAACAGCTTCGTCAACGATGTCCTCGATGACCGCCATCTTGGCCGCTCCTTCGAGGATTCTGGGCTCCACGAAGGCGTAGCCCGCATCCCTAATCTTCCTCACATTCTCGGCTATGAAGGGGTTATCATGCATTGACGCGTGCATAGCTGGGGCGAGCAACACCTTAGCCGAGGAGGAAAGCAGCAGGGCCGTGACTGGGGTATCTGCGATGCCGTGGGCTAGTTTGCCGATGGTTGTGGCTGTAGCTGGAACGACGAGGAGAAGGTCGTAGTCCATGAGATGCTCCAGCTTTCCGGTAAGCTCCAGTACCACTTCTTTACCAGTGGCGAACTCCAGGGCATTTTGGTGGAGTATTTTACAGGCATCAGGGCTCATGTAGGCCGTTACATCAGCGCCATGCCGGGCTAGCTCCCTCGCAAGCTTTGGAGCTTCTATGGCTGCGATGCTGCCTGTGACGCAGAGGGCGATTTTACGCCCTTTGAGCTTATCGCTTTTCCTTTTTAGCATCGTCCTTCCTCACCTGTGGGCGAAATAGGTTACTATGATGTCATTCTTCTTATCTATTCTAACAAATCCATATCGCGCGAATTGGACTATATCATCGATTGCTACCTTTTTAAGGTCTGCCTCGCCGTAGCCTCCTATCACGCCCTCGGGGGTTCTGACCTCTACTTCAACGAAGTCCTTTCCTATCCAGTGGATCAGCGGCATCCCATTTATCCGGGCTTCCTTTAAGTCATCACTGATATACCTCGCGACTGCGCTGTCCTCATCTTTATCGATGATTTCCACGTTGAAGGCGTCCATCAGCCTTATCGAGTCCCCGGGAGCTATTACATCAAAATCAGGTCCGGATATATACGCTGTTGCCATCTCTTCGCCTATATCGAAGGCCAGCCTACGCTTGCCTTTCTCCGGAAAATCTGGATGAAGGGGGGTATTATATTCTGGCTTTATCAAGTCAGGAGGAGATGTCTTAACCAACTTGGGCTCCTCTACGAAGAAGTAGCGATTGGCATCCCTCTCTATTAGGGCACGGTTGTAAGCGTAAAGGTTCTTCCAGCTGAAGCTGATGTCAGTGTTCTTTATACCAACGTCGATGATCGCCTTGCGGATTGCCTCGGGCTTAATGCCCCTGCGCCTCATAGCCCTGAGGGTGCCCAGACGCGGATCGTCCCACCCAGTGAATTTTCCTTCTTTTATGCCTTCAGCAATGAGGGAGGTACTCAGCTCTAGGCCCTCGATTTTCATCAGGCCATAGTGGACGAACACCGGTTTCGACCAGGAAAAGTAATCGTAGATAAACTTCTGTTTCCGGGTGTTGATCAAATGGTCCTTGCCCCTGAGGACGTGGGTCACCTCCATAAGATGGTCGTCAACAACGACAGCGAAGTTATAAAGGGGATAAACCCGCCTGTCCTCTATCCTTGGATGGTGCTCTTCGCTGATTCGCATTATAACAAACTCCCTTATGGCAGGATCAGGTAAAGCGACGCCTGTCTTGAGCCTGACCACGGCTTCGCCTGGTCCGTAGAAATCAAACATCTTAGCGAAATCCCCGAGGTTCTCCTCGACTCCCTTATCCCTGCATCCGCAGGCCTTACCAGCGTTGCGCAGGGTTTGAAATGCCCCCTGTTCGCACGTGCACACATAGGCCGAGCTAGTTTTCACGAGCTCCCTAGCGTGCTCGTAATACAGCTCCAAGCGCTCCGACTGCACCATTACCTCGCTGCATTCAACGCCCAGCCAGTGTAAATCCTCCTCTATAAGAGCATACGCTGCTGGGTCCACCCTCGACGGATCGGTATCCTCCATGCGGAGGATTAGCTTGCCCCTATATTTTTTCGCGTACTCGTCGTTGAGCACTGCTGCTCTGCAGTGGCCCAGGTGAAGGGAACCGCTGGGGTTGGGGGCGAAACGCAACACTGGTTTTGAGGGACTCGGCAGCTCCTGGAGAATGCCCTTTTTCTCTTTCTTCTTCTCTGCAAAATTGTATTTTCGAATCTCCCTCAACCGAGCGTCTTTGGACATGGAATTGACGTGTTTCACAACTTCCTCAATAGTGGGTAACAGGGTTGAAATCTCCCCCTTTAACTCGGGCCTCTCCCTTAACACCTTGCCGAGGATAGCTTTAGGCTCTGCTCTACCGTAGTCCAGGGCGTTTTTCAGGGCATACTTGTAAATGATGTCCCTCATCGCCTTGTGAATAAGTAGCTCAGAGTATAAAATTATAGCTCTATTCTCTGCCCGTTTCGCACGAGGAAAAGGTTCCTGTTTAAGAGGTATCCCTCGTTCTCTGCTAGCTCAGCGTAGCTCGCCAGCATCCTCAAATCGCCGTGGCAGGGTATGATGTTCTCCGGCTGGAGCATCTTAAGCAAGTCCCGGTGATCCTCCTTCGCCGCATGCCCAGAAACATGGGCGCCCTTGAAAAGTCTTGCCCCCTGCATCTTCAGCTTCTCCTCGAGGGCATACCTGTTCGCCACGTTAATGGGGTTGGGTATGACGTCCGCAGAGAAAACGATCTGGTCCTCCTTAGATATCGGAAAGGGCAGCTTTTTCTGAGCTATCCTCGAGAGCAGGGCATCTGGTTCACCCTGGTGCCCGGTGACGATTAGGAGGTACTTCTCCTTTCCATCCTTGACCACGCGATTCAAGGCATGTTTTATTGGTTTAGGGGCGCCATAGAGGCGTGCGTCCTCCGGTAGGTCGATGATCTTCAAGCCCTCGGCGATGTTCACGTACTTCTCCATGGAGCGCCCCAAGAGCACAGGGGTCCTGTCTATAATGCTTGCCAGACTGACGATGCTGTCTACCCTCGCGATATGAGAAGAAAAAGTCGTCACCACCAGGGCCTTGGCATCGTCCACCTTTAGGAGATTCTCCTCCAGGAGGTGCTTAGCTATCCTCTCCGAAGGCGTCCTGCCCTCGTTGTTAATCCTCGTGGTCTCCACTATGAGGCATTTCACCCCCTCTTGACCGAGTTCTTTAAGCCTCCTGTAATCCGGTTTCCTGCCGATTACAGGAGAATCATCGAGTTTGAAGTCGTTGGCGTACACGAGTTTGCCGTCCCGGGTGTGCACCACCACCATGGAGGTCTGAGGTATTGAATGGGTCGAACGAACAAACTCCACGCTTATCTCAGGGGATATCCTAACGGTTTCCCCTTGCTCC
>CAZDSM010000184.1:0-2476 GCA_964508205.1 Candidatus Hydrothermarchaeota archaeon
ATGCCTCACCGGCGATGCCCTGGGTTCCCTAAGATGTGACTGCCGGGGGCAGCTGACTAAGGCCCTGGAATACCTGGGGACGCAGGACTTCGGGGTCCTGCTATATCTGAAGCAGGAGGGACGGGGAATAGGCCTGATTAACAAGATTAAGGCATATCACCTCCAGGAGAAAGGCCTCGATACCGTGGAAGCAAATCACGCTCTGGGCTTCGATGGCGACTTGCGCGACTATCGCATCGCGGGGGAGGTCCTAAAGCGCCTGAAAGTAAAATCTGTAAACATCCTGACTAATAACCCTAAAAAAATCCGGGGGTTGGAGGACAACGGGATAGTGGTGGCGAAGCGTACCCCCCTTGAGACCGAGCCCAACGTCTTTAATGAGCACTACCTAAAGACAAAGAAGGAGAAGCTCGGGCACCGCATAAATCTGCCGCCCGATTAAATCGAGGAGCTCATGAGGAGGAGGGATTTTTTAAGTTTAACCGGTGTCGCCTTGGCACTTGCCTTGGGTGGATGCATTAGCGCGCCGAAGAAAAAGCCTGTGCAAGAGGGGGCGGTGGTACCAGATGCCAGCGGAGCTAAGATAGAGTCGGTGGCAACCAACCTCGAGGTGCCCTGGGATATAGATTTCTCCAAGGATGGCAGGATATTCTTCACGGAGAGGGTTGGGAGGATTAGGGTCATCGATGGGGAACTTCTTCCAGAGCCCTTTGCCACACTCCCTGTCACTCCAAGAGGGGAAGGGGGTGTCCTGGGACTAGCACTGCACCCATCCTTCCCAAGGAAGCCCTTTGTCTATGTCTACTACACCTACTCCGATAATCGTGGGCTATTGAACAGGGTCTCAAGGTTTACAGCAGAGGGTAGCAGAGCAGTTAAAGAGGAGATAATCATAGATGGTATCCCCGGGGGCGCTATACACAATGGCGGCCGCCTCAGCTTCGGGCCAGAGGGGTATCTCTACATAACCACCGGGGATGCCGGCGACAGTAGCACAGCCCAAGACCTGAACTCCATGGGTGGGAAGTTCCTGCGACTCACAGACGAGGGCTCCGTACCAGAGGACAACCCCTTCGGCAGTGCTGTATACAGCTACGGTCACAGAAACCCCCAGGGCTTGGACTGGGCTCCCAGCGGCAACCTGATAGCCACTGAACACGGCCCCAGAGCCCACGACGAAATCAATCTAATAATTAAGGGCAGAAACTATGGATGGCCAGAGGTGAAAGGAATAGCCTCGAAGGAAGGGTTCACTGATCCCCTCCTGGAATCTGGTCTCGACACCTGGGCGCCCTCTGGGGCAGCTTTTTACAGGGGCAGCTATTTCTTCGCAGCCCTCCGGGGCAGGCACCTTCACAAGATAGTTTTCAATGACGATTTTACAGAGGTTAAAAACCACGAGAAATTATTCGAAGGCACCTACGGAAGGCTTCGACACGTCGCCCAGAACCTTGGAGGCGAGCTATATCTACTGACGAGCAACAGGGATGGCCGGGGAAACCCAGCACCCAATGACGACAGGATTTTAAAGCTCGTGCCATAGGAATACGCAAAAAATTTTTAACCCCCAAAAATCAAACTTGCTTGCATGGCCGCGATAGTTTAGTGGTTAGAATAGGGGACTGTGGATCCCCTGATCCGGGTTCGATTCCCGGTCGCGGCCCTTTAAAAATTAATTCCTATGCCCGGGTCAATATCTTGATAATACTCTCGCTCTCCAATTCCTTGTCGCTCTTTATCTTCCGCTTCGTCCTCGCGTCAAGGGTACCGATAAAGCCCTTGCCTATATCCGTGTGTATCTTAAAGGCGAGGTCCCGCGGAGTTGAGCCGGGGTTCATGAGATAGGCATCAGGCAGGATGTTACCGTCTTTATCCGCATACTTGCTCTCGTCTTCCACGGGATAAACCACGACTTTGCGTAGGATTTCGAAGACCGCGGTGTTGATGCACTCCTGCACCCCTGTGCTACCGTACCTATCGAGGACTTCCCTGATTATCTCCAGGGCCTTCTCGTGCTTCCTGTTTATCTTGCTCTTATCGATTATCTTGAAATCCGTGTCACCGGGAATGTACTCTATGGCACCTTCCTCGACGAGCTGGCGAAGCACGTACTCGCCCATGGAGCTCGTGGGGACCACGGGCATGGAAAGCTCCTTCTGCATGCTTTCGATGTTCTCCCTAGCGGCCTCTACGTCCGCTTTGTTGGCCGCGATTATAATCGGCTTTGAGGAGAGCCTCAGAGAACGGGCAAAACCTGCGAGCTCATCGCTGCTCCAGTCCTTGGGCTTCTCGGGGTTAACCCCTGACTCCTGTATCGCGTGGGAAATCTCGGCCCCCATGAAGCCGATGCCTGAGTACATCTCATCGAAATAGCGGATAAAATCCATGCCTTCGTACTGCACCTTCCTCGCTATCTTGTCCCAGCTGCGCTTGAAGATGTTCAGGAACCAAAGCTCGATTTCCTCCTCCAGGAAGC
>CAZDSM010000185.1:0-3670 GCA_964508205.1 Candidatus Hydrothermarchaeota archaeon
CCATAATAGGCGTCGGCATCGCTCGAGGCATTAAAGCTCTTAATTTGGCCATTATATACAGGATAATAGGCTCCTGGCTCATCACTGTGCCCGTTACCGCGATTTTCTCCATGATATTCTTCAAAATCCTCAGGGGGCTGATTATATAATGGACTATGGGGAATTTTCACGAAAACTTTAATATATAATTATGATAAGTTATCCAGTAGGGGATGATTATGAGATCAATACTCAGCCTTTTCGCCAAATCGCCTTTGGGACCCTTGATAAAGCACATGGGGCAGGTTCAGACGTCTTCGGACGTGCTCCGCGAGTGCGTCTCAAGCTACTGCAGGGAGGATTATGAAAAGGTCGAAGAGCTGGTTAAAAAAATCGTGACAAGTGAGCGGGAGGCGGATAAGATAAAGAACTACATCCGCGAGCGCCTGCCGAAGAGCATCCTCATGCCCGTGGATAGGGGGGACTTCCTCAATTACCTCCGCGAACAGGACCAGGTAGCGGATAGAATCGAGGAGGTGGCATTGAACCTGACCCTCAAAAGGATGAAGCTCTCCGATTCCATCAAGGAAGGGCTTACGGAGCTAACGAATAAATCATGCGATGTCGTGGATATCGTTCCCCTCGCCCTAGGATACATGGTGGAATCCTTCGAGACATCATTTGCCAACAAGGGGAAAAAAGATAAGTGCTTCGATTACATCAACGAGCTGGACAAGAAGGAGGGGATAACCGACCACATTGCTGTGGAGCTGAGGAAGAAGTTGCTGGAGGAGGAAAAACAGCTTACTCACGGGGAATTCTACCTCCTGATGAGGGTCACTAAGCTCACCTCCAGGATAGCTGACCACGCGGAAAACTGCGGCGATAGAATGCGCGTGATGATGGCTAAGCAATAACGTGGCAGGACTCTGGCTTCAGCGAAGCTTTTACCTCTTTTCCAACTTCTAGCTTCATCACTCTGACCACATGACGGGGAACATCTGCCTTCAGGATTAACCCTTTATCGACCTCCAGCAAAAGTCTTATCAAAGCCTTACCATAGGGCGACATTCGTGTAACCCTGCCTTTCACTACGTTCGGGTATGCCCTTGTGGGGGGTATGTTCTCCCTCAGCAGAAGGATTTCCTCTGGCCTTATGCAGATTATCACCGTCTCGCCAACTCGGGCCATAACCCCCGGAACCTTCAGCTCGATGCCATTAACCGCAATTGAACTTGACTTAACCACACCTTCCAAAATATTCTCCGCGCCCACGAATCGGGCTGCGAATGGGGTCGCAGGCCTGTAGAAGATATCCTCCGGCGCGCCTATCTGCTCGAATCTACCCTTGTTTATTACAGCGATTCTGGTTGCTAGCGATAACGCTTCTTCCTGCTTGTGGGTTGTGAAAACCATGGTTATCCCCAGGGCGTTTATCCTGAGCATTATCTCGTTTATTATCTCCTCGTTTATGGGATCAAGATTTGCCGTGGGCTCATCGAAGAGAAGCACCTCTGGTTCAAGGACGGTTGCCATGGCAAAAGTCACCCGCTGCTTCTCGCCCCCAGACAGGGTACGGGCGTTTCTTTTAGCGTAGCCCCTTAAACCCACGATTTCCAGCGCTTCTTTCACTTTTTTCCGTATTTCTTCTCGGCCGATACCTCTGACTTTAAGCCCGTAGGCTACATTGTCGTAAACGCTGGCATCGAAAACCACGCCTTCCTGAAAAACCAGTGCCATTTTTCGACGAATACTCAGAAGTTCCACCCCTCGGGCCGTCATAAGATTTGTGCCGTTAAAATAAATACTGCCATTGTTCGGCTTCTCCAGACAGTTCAGAAGGCGTAGCAGAGTGGTTTTGCCGGAGCCGCTTGGACCTAGGATGCAAAAAATCTCTCCTATGTTAATTTTTAGGCCGATATCCTCCAGCACTCTCTTTTCATCGTAGCTCTTAGACAAACCCGAGATTTGAAACACTGCTCTCATTTTCACTCACGCTTCTGCACCCTGTTCACAAATAGGTTTACGGAGAATACAATGCTTAAAACTATTATTCCCAGAGCAATGGATGTGGAGATGTCTCCCTTGCTGGTTTCCAGGGTAATCGCCGTGGTTAAGGTGCGCGTATAGGATGTATAGGAATCCGTCGTAGCATCCCAGAAGGCTATGTTTCCACCGGCGATGAGTATTGCCCCTACTTCTGCAATTGCGCGCCCGAAACCAGCGAGAACCGCGATAATGATTCCAAACCTGGCCTCCTTCACGATGGTGATTGCCACATCTTTTTTAGTTCCTCCAAGGGTAAAGGCTGTGTCCCTAACGGCTTTATCGACAGCATTTATCGAGGCTATTGAAACCCCTGTTATAATTGGCGTCACTAAGATGAACTGGGCTATTATCATCGCCGTGGGCGTGAAAATGAGCTGTAGGAGGCCCAGAGGACCAGCTGGCACGAGTATGAGAAACACAACCAGTCCCACAACCACCGGTGGGAGACCCATGGCGGTGTTGATAAGGGTGAGCAGGGACTGCTTACCACTGAAGTTCAAGGTGGATATAAGTAGCGCCAGGGGAATGGAGGCGATGGTGCTCAGGATTACTGCTGTGCCTGATATTTTAAGGGAGACAGCGGTCACGCTCATCACGTAGGGATCCCCTGATAATATGAGCTCTATTGCCCTTAAAAACCCCTCTGATAGGAATTCCATGCTGCCCATTTTCAACTCACGGTGGGAATTGCGTCAGGATAGAACAATGCCTGGCCGAACTCCTCTTTCCCGTACTCTGCGATTATTCTCTGCCCCTCTGGGGAAGTGAGGTAACCTATGTAGAGCATTACCAACTGGTATTTCTCGCTCTTCTCAGGGTATTTCGCTGGATTAACGGCGATGACACCGTATGGATTATAGAGCATCTGGTCACCCTCCACCAGAACTACGAGCTTGATCTTGTCCTTCATCGCGAGGTAAGTTGCCCGGTCGGTGAGGATGTAGCCCTCCTGCGCATCTGCAGCAACGATGGTATCTCCCATGCCCTTGCCCAGGGATTTGTACCATACTCCAGCCGTAGAAGTACCAGCCTTTTTCCATACCGCTTTTTCTTTTGTATGTGTACCAGAATCATCGCCCCGGGAGAAGAAACTCGCCTGGCTCTGGGCTATCTTCGTGAAGGCGCCCGCTGCATGCTTCATGCTCTTTATGCCAGCAGGATCGCTCGCGGGGCCTATGATTACGAAGTCATTGTGCATCAAGTCCCGCCTATTAATGCCATTGCCAGCTTCGACGAAGGCGTCCTCCTTGCTTCTAGCATGCACCATAACAACGTCGCTCCCACCAAGCTCCGCGGTTTTCAAGGCTTTACCCGTGCCCTCTGGTATCACCTTTATCCTGACGTTGTACTTCTCCTCAAAGGGCGGGTTCAGTACTTTGAGCAGGCCGGAGTTCTCAGTGCTTGTGGTGGTGGAGAGGGTTATCTCCTTCGGGTCAGGTGTTGGTACTGATGGATATTCGCCCTGTTGCGAAAGGCAGCCGATGGTTACTAATAGTAGCACAGCAAATATTGCAGATTCTCTTTCCATACTCCTGCACATTAGTAAGTTAAAACATAAACACAACATATAAATATTTTGATTATAATAGCGAAAAGTAAATATACATGTTTACATTATTTAGGATTGTTGGAATTCTATGAC
>CAZDSM010000186.1:0-2629 GCA_964508205.1 Candidatus Hydrothermarchaeota archaeon
GGTGCCCTGAGGATTGAGGTTAAAAGCGGGTAAAAACTCATTTAACCATCTTCAAATCCTTCACCGCATAGGTTCCCGAAGTCCCCTCCCATTCAACCCCGGCTTCAATGATTTCTAATTTTTCCCTGAACAGGGGCATATCCAATACCAGCGTCTCGTATTCGCCGCCTTCACCGCTCATATGAACCCTGTATTTTCTATTTAATTCCCTTAACTCCGCGATGCATCTCTCATCGACTCTTCTTCCGAGCCAGCCCGCCCCTAACCCCTCCGCTGCAGTGGCTGTGATAATCACCGCGAAGCCTGCCTCTAAAATCTCTTTTAAAAGGGTCTCCGAGTCCTTGTGCCAGAGGGGTGCAAAGGAGACCAGCCCCAGTTCTTCGCAGACAACATCGATGCGCTGCTTCTGGTACTCCGAGGACAATGCCCCGGTAACGACGCCCTCGATTTCGCTCTTAACCGAGTTGATGACCTTTTTCAGATCCTCGATCTCCATCTCTTTCTCGCCCAAGGTTGTCTTTGTCAACAGCTGGATGCCCATGGTCTTCGCCTGATCCTCGACGAATCGTACATTGGAATGGTGAAACATGTAACTCTCCGGACTCTCTGGATACATGGTGATCAGGTACTTTAGCTCGAACCCCTGGGAAACCATGGTATAGGCTGCGAAGAGGGAGTCTTTGCCTCCTGAGGTTAAAGCTGCGACTTTCATTTTCACCCTGCCAATTCATCGGCGGCTTTTGAAGCTTCTTCCAGTACTTCGTCTTCTTTCAGCGTCTTAGTCTCGCAGTCCTCCATCAATACATCTCCGTTAACTATCGTAGCCCACACATCACTCCCCCTGGCAGAGTAAACGAGGTTGGAAACAATGTTGTGGACCGGGGTTAAGTGAGGTTTCTTTAAGTCCACTAAGATGAGGTCCGCCTTTTTCCCAACCTCGATGGAGCCTAGCTTGTACTGCATTCCCAGGGATCTGGCACCATCGATGGTCGCCATGTCCAGGGCTTTTTGTGCCGGCAGAAGCCTTGCATCCCAGCGATGCATCTTCTGTAGCAACGCAGCGACCTTCATCGTTTCGAAGATGTCAAGACTGTTATTTGATGCGGCGCTGTCAGTGCCTAGAGAGACGACCACATGGTTCTCGAACATCTCCGGAAGAGGGGTGACAGCTCCTACCGCGAGCTTCATATTCGAGACAGGGCAATGGACTACCCGTGCCCCGCTTTTTCCAAGTAGGGATACCTCCCCCTTGGTTGCCCAGCCAGCGTGCGCCACTACTACTTCCTCGCCCAGAAAGCCGATGTCACTTAAGTATTCGATGGGCCGCCTTCCCTTCTCCTTCAGGGAATCGTAGATTTCTTTCCTGGTTTCGGAGGCATGAATGTGAAGGGTGGGTCCGTTTTTTCTCGCGAGCTCCTTGGCTTTCAGCAGAGTTTCCTCTGAGCACGTGTAGGGGGAGTGGGTTCCAAGGGTGGGGGTGAAGAGCTCGGATTTCCTTCTAACCAGCCCTTTAAACAGGTTCAAAGCTTCCTCGGCATTTTTGAACTCCGCCGTCGGATAATCTAGAATTCCCTGGGAGAAGAAAGCCCTTACACCGCTCTCCTCAGAAGCCTTTTTCACCCCTCTTCCGAAGAAGTACATGTCATGGAAGGATGTAACGCCAGATTTAATGAGCTCCAGGGTGCCCAACAAAGAGCCATGGTACACATCCCCCTCCTTCAGCTTGGCTTCCAGGGGCCATATCTTGCTTTGAAGCCAGTCCTGGAGAAGCATGTCGTCCGCATATCCGCGAAAGAGGGTCATAGCGAGGTGAGTGTGGGAGTTTATCAGACCTGGAAGAAGGACTTTACCAGAGCAGTCAATGACTTTGCCGCTTTTATCCAGGTTAAGACCTATCCCGGCGATTTTATCGCCTTCTACTAGAACATCCCTGTCGCGCAGGATCTCACGCTTGGCATTCTGGGTTACAATCCAGGAGCAGTTCTCGAGGAGCATAGAATATAGTAAGGGGGCAGGATTTTAAATTATTATTGGGAGGAAAGAATTTAATTTACAGACCCCGAATAAGAACCGATGAATTTAGATAATGCCCGGGAAGAATTCCCAATAACCAAGAGATATGTTTACTTCGACCATTCCAGTGTAGGGCCATTGCCATGGCGCTCCCTAAGGGCGGTTCAAAACCTCAACGAGCAGAAACTCCTGAGAAAACTCCAGTGGGACGAATGGGAAGGCATGTTGGAAGAAGGTGTTGGAGGAACGTAGGTGAGGGTGTTATTAATCCATCCGAGGTTCCCTTACAGGGGAAAAGATTCGTTCCCCCTTGGATTAGGATACCTCGCAGCTGTGGCGAAAGGAAACGAAATAATCGTCATAGATGAGAACGTCGAGACCCTGAACCTTGAAAAAATAAATCCGGACATCGTCGGCATCACTTCGACAACGCCTTCCTTCCCCCGGGCTATGGAGATAGCGAAAACCGTTAAAAAGCTATGGAGGGGCACGACTCTAGTAATTGGCGGAACCCATGTTACCTTCGTCCCTGAAGACGCCTTGATGAGTGGTGTTGATGTGGTTGTTAGAGGCGAGGGAGAGCATGCCTTCTTAGAGCTTCTTGAAGGCCGTGAAC
>CAZDSM010000187.1:0-2773 GCA_964508205.1 Candidatus Hydrothermarchaeota archaeon
AAATTCTAAGCGATGTCGCATCCTCACCGCTGTATGTTTTCAGCGAAGCTATTAAGGAGTATCTTCCAAAGGTAGCGAGGTCAAGGCGCGGTGAATACGAGATTCAGGACACGATTCAAAGGATGATAGACGACGGCCTTAGGGTGAAAGGTATTATAAGCGATTCAGGGATACATCTTTCAACCATCGAGGATTTCTTGATGTTGAATTTCGATTATATGAAGAGATGGTTGCAATGAGGATGCTGATTACCTGCGCCCTGCCCTATGTGAACAACGTGCCCCACATAGGCAACATCGCTGGTTCGCATCTGCCAGCGGATATTTTTGCCCGCTACAACAGGCTCGCCGGCCATGAAACGGTCTTTATAGGCGGTAGCGACGAGCACGGTACGCCCACGGAAGTGGTTGCGGCGAAGCTCGGGGTAAAGCCCAGGGAGCTATGCGATAAATACTATGTTGTTCACAAGGAGATTTACGATTGGCTGGATATAAGCTACGACAATTTTTCTAGGACTTCCAGGGAGATGCACCGCCAAACCACCCAGAACATGTTTCAGAGGATATATGAGAACGGATACGTGAGCGAGGGGGCCATGAAGCTGCCCTACTGTGAGAATGACAAGCGGGTGCTCCCGGACAGGTATGTGGAGGGTGTATGCCCCAAGTGCGGCTATGAGGGGGCTAGGGGGGATCAATGCGAGAGCTGTTCGACCCTTCTGAACCCGGATGAATTGAAGGCTCCCAGGTGTGCTATCTGTGGTCATGGGCCTGCCTTCAGGGAGATGAAGCACCTCTTCCTAAATCTGGACAAACTGGAAGGGAAGCTGGGGAAATGGATTAAGAGAAAGCGCGGGATATGGAGCAGCCAGGTGATAAAACTCGCATTAGGGTGGATTAACGAGGGTCTCAAGCCAAGGTGCATAACCAGGGATATTAAATGGGGTGTCAAGGTTCCGATAAAGGGTTATGAGGACAGGGTATTTTACGTCTGGTTCGACGCGCCCATCGGCTATATATCTTCCACAAAGGAGTGGGCCTCGGGGACTGGGAAGCCCGAGGAATGGCGGAAATACTGGCAGAGCAGCAATGCTAGAATATATCACTTCATAGGCAAGGACAATATCCCCTTCCACACGATCTTCTGGCCCGGCATGCTTCTCGCCAACGACGATTACTCCCTACCCTACCGCGTCGCTGGTTTGCAGTACCTCAACTATGAGGGGGGGAAGATCTCGAAGTCTCGGGAGTGGGGCATCTTTTGTGAGAATTTACCCGAAGCGGGATTGAGCAGCGATATCTGGAGATTTTATCTAACCCTGCTTATCCCGGAGACGAATGATACTGAGTGGAAGTGGAGGGAGTTCAGAGAGAGGATTAACAACGAGTTGGTGGCCAACTTAGGAAACTTCGTGTTTCGCACGTTGAGCTTTATAAAGAATAATTTCGACGGCCGGGTACCAAAGGAGAGGCTGGAGAATGAAGATAAAGAAGTATTGAAGTCAACAAGGATGCTAGCTGGGGAGTACCGGCGTTTGATGGAGGATATCAAGCTCCGGGACGGCCTCAGGAAGGTGCTGGAGCTCTCTGATAAAGGGAACAAATATTTTCAGAAAACCGAGCCGTGGAAGACGGTGAAGGAGGATAAAATCAAGGCCGCTAACACCTTGTATGTGTGCGCGAACCTCTGCTATGATCTGGCAATTATGCTGAGTCCATTCCTACCGAAGAGCTCCGAAAGCATATGCAGGCAGATTGGTGTTGAGCTCGAGGGTTTGGAGGCCATTGGGATGGAAAAGGTAAGACCTGGTCAAAGGCTTGATGAGATACTGCCCATCTTCCCCAAGTTGAGAGATGATGAGATAGATAAACTCAGGAAGGTTACCACTAGGGTGACGAAATTCGAGGATATGTTCCGGGCTGGGATTCCATACGATGAATTCGAAAAGATCGATCTCAGGGTCGGGAAGGTGGTGAGGACAGAGAGGATAGATGGCTCGAAGAAACTCTTGAAGCTCACGGTCAAGGTAGGGGGGGATGAAAAGCAGCTCGTTGCAGGCTTAGGGGGGAAGTATTCCCCTAAGGCTCTTATTGGAAGGGATATCGTGGTGGTAAACAACTTAAAGCCTGCGGTTATAAAAGGGATAAAGAGCGAGGGCATGCTCCTCGCAGCCATGGAGGGGAAAAAGGCCTCTATCATCTTCCCGGATCGGGAGGTGAAGAGCGGCAGCAGAATAAGGTAGCAATACTTCAAGAAAAGCTGTGATCGTTATAAGTCCAAAGACGATGAGTAGCCTGTTTTCCTGGTTTTTTGCGTGCCGCGCAAGTTTGGTCTCTAAATTTTCGGATTTAGAGAATACTGCATTTGCTATCGTGTAACCGATGCTGCCCGCGAGGAGTATGGCTAGAATCTCTAAGAAGCCGTGGGAAAGGAGACCTAAGAAGTACTCTCAGAAGTTGTAGATGTATCTGGTGAAAATGGAGTTCAGGACGAAGCAGTTGAAGAAGAGGATGAAAACCGGCAAAGCATGGAGGTAGAGATAATACTTCAACTCTGCTTCGTGAAGCCCAGTGCTTCTATTATCAAGAACTGAGAAATACCATGAGAAACCCGAGGATAAGACCAAAAGAAAGGGTTCTAAGTCCCCTCATGATCATGATAGGAGTTCGATAGCTTCCGTGAATATCATTGTACTCTGTCTGTTGGTAATCCTTGCTTTAACTTTCTGCCCTTCCCTGGCACCGTTGACGAAGACGATGTACTTACCCATCCT
>CAZDSM010000188.1:0-5993 GCA_964508205.1 Candidatus Hydrothermarchaeota archaeon
AGGTCTGTGAGGAGGCGGTATCCAGTGAAGCTTGTCCGAAGTGCGGTGAGAGCAGCCTAGGCATCGACAAATTCAAGAGCACCCTTGACGAATTCCAGGAGCTTGCGGAGACAACGGGCGCAAAGGTTGAGGTCATCTCCATTGAAACAGAGGAAGGCCAGCAGCTCATGGCCTTCGGAGGCATAGCAGCGATATTGAGATTCAGGCCATAGGGGTTGGGTGATGTTCCAGATATTCAGGCAGGAAGTTAGGGACGCACTTATTGAAGCGCTGAGGGGCTTAAAGTTAGAGGGAGATGAGGTGCTCGTGGAGCCTCCTAGAGGAATGGGGGAGCTCTCCTCACCCGTGGCTTTTGAACTTGCCTCAGAGATGAAGAAATCCCCTGAAATGGTAGCTGAGGATGTGTTGGGGCGAATTAAAATCAGGTCTAAAGGTCTCATTAAGAAGGTAGAAGCTGTTAACGGCCACTTGAACTTTCACCTAGATTACGAAAAGGCTGCGGGGCTCCTGATAGGGGCGGTGAAAGATCTCAAAGAGGACTACGGGAGTGGGAGTAAGAAAGGGAAGATAATCCTGGAGCACACCTCTGCAAACCCAGATGGACCGTTGCACATAGGCCATGGGAGAAACGCGATAATCGGCGACTCCCTGGCGAGGATTATGCGTTTCGCTGGCTACGAGGTCGAGACCCAGTTCTATGTCAATGACATGGGAAAGCAGCTGGCAGTCGTCGTCTGGGGGCTGGAGAGGTTAAAGCTCGATGAGGGGAAAAAGGACCTGGCGATATCCAAGGTCTACGTCAGGGCCAATAAGCTCTTAGAAGAGAACGAGGACGCGAATAAAGAAATCTCAAGTCTAATTAAGAGTTACGAGGGGGGGGATGAGAAGGTAAAAAAGAAGTTCGAGGAGACTGCGAACTATTGCCTTGAGGGTGTAAGGGACACCCTCCAGCGCTTGAGGGCAAGCCATGACCGCTATGTGTGGGAGAGCACCTTCGTCAGGGACTCCTCTGTTAGCAGAGTGTTGAAGAGGCTGATGAGTACTGAATATGCGCAGCGAGATGAAGTCCTTTCTCTGGATTTGAAGAAATTCGGCATCGAGAAGGAGCTTATCCTCAGCCGCAGTGATGGCACGCACCTGTATACGACTCGGGATATCGCCTATCACCTCTGGAAGGCGGGGAGGGGGCGGGTAATAAACGTATGGGGAGCCGATCACAAGCTCGTTGCCGAGCAGCTGGTAGCTATTCATAGAATTCTGGGTGTGTGGAAGCCGGAGTTCATTATATATGAATTTATAACCCTGTCGAGGGGGGCCATGTCCACGAGGCGTGGAGTCTTCGTGTCCCTCGATGAGCTCATGGACGAGACGGTTAAGCGCGCATTTGCCGAGGTTGAAAAGCGGCGTAAGAGCGAGGATGAGGGCTTTAAATGGAATATAGCCGAGGCCATTGGTGTTGGCGCGGTACGCTTCAATATAGTTAGGATATCCCCCGGGAAACCCATGGTCTTCGATTGGGACGAGGCTCTGGACTTCGAGCGCCAGGGGTCGCCCTTTGTGCAGTACGCTTACGCCAGAGCGTGCAGGATACTGGAGAAAGGTGAAGTCAAGAGGGAATTTAAGGTTGGAAAGTTAACCGATAATGAAAAGCATCTAATTAAAGCAATCTCAAAATTCCAGGAAATCGTTATGGAGGCGGCAGACTCTAGAAAACCCTCCATCATCGCTAACTATACAGTAGAGCTGGCCGACACCTTCCATCGCTTCTACATGTATGAGCAGGTGTTAAAAGCGAAAGAGAGGGATTTCAGGCTCAATCTTGTTCTGGTAGCAAAGACAACCCTGGACAATGCTCTACGCCTGCTCGGAATCGAAGCCTTGGAGAAGATGTAATTACCTGACTTCTTCTTTCTTTTCAACGATTTTTTCTGTTATTACATAAGTTCGCTGCGATTTGCAGAGCGGCGCTGAACCCCGGGTCCGCCCCTATTACGATGAGGTCACGGGTCATTAAAGTCAGAGCGTCGATACAAGGGTTGTATATGAGCTCCATGGCGTCTACGGCCATATGGACATCCACGTCCCGGAATGACTAGTGCCTCAAAGCCCTGGTTAGTTATGGCCTCTAGAGCTTCTCTAAGGCGTATTGGTTGAGGAAGACCTTGGCGACTTTAATGTTTCCAATATTCTCGATTATTTTCTTCACCTGGTTCAGGTACGTTCTGGTGTTTGATTCCTATCTCCCGGGCTGGGAATAGATTACTTACAGCTCAATCCAAATCGTAGACATCAAATAAGAAATTAAAGGGTTCTCTAGTGAGATGGTTAATCGTTCGGCCCAGTAAGCCCTGATGCTCTTTATGCATTAAAAAAATAAAGTCTCTGACGGAGACTCTCTTAAATCTCAGAGCCCTGATGTCATTAACGGAATTAACGTGATTCGATAAATCCGTGATCTTACTGTCGTATTCTGATTTAGGTTTTCTATCCCTATGATTATAAATTATTAGTGATTTGCCGAGCTCATAATACCTTTTGATTTCGTCTCTGAAGACGTATTTGATGGCTTTTATCATTGTCTTCCTAACTTTATCCGTCTGAATACCGTTGTCAGGGTCAAGAAAAATAATATCCACATTATTGAGCCTGGACAATGATTCTCTAAACCAATTCTCCCTATCCACTTCCCTCTTAAAAGGACTTGTTGAAGAATAAGGTATAGGCTCAGAATAGAAAGCAGTTTCCTTTGGGAGTATCCGCCCCCCCTCAATCTCCTTAATGTTTCTCCTGCCAGCCACTATGTGTTTCAATTTATCATATAACTCAGGAAAACATGCCGCATATTTCTTGGATTTGTTTTCATCCTTTAGATACCCGATGTGCCTCCCATCTCCCCGTTGCTTTTCCTCTCTTGTCACGTAAAACCAGTTAATACCCAGCCTGACGCTTCCCTTGGATTCTTTGTAGATCTCGTTCAGCAACCCGTACTTCCCATAATCCCCGACATCTCCCGCGTACCTGTCCTGCATGAACCCTAACATCCTCCTGTAATTACAATCGAGCTCAATTGATAATACCTGGCATCCCTACGCAAGGCCAGCGCCACTATCGTACGAGGCATTACTGAGGTGTATAAGAATGAACGCTGCCGCAAAAGCCTCCAAGACAACATCACGCTGCCGGTTGAGGCTCACGTGAGGCCCGTCAACGAGGAGGCCTATGTTGCGCTTCTCATCCCTGCTCCGCCTTATCTTAGGTGTTTCCGGACGTTTCCGAACTTGTCGAAGACCGAAGGTTTAACTATCTTAACCAGTTTCATCTCCCAAAACGACGTTTTCTCTGCTGGAAGGTTCTGATAGCGCGGAGAAAGTCAATTTTCCTGAAACCCGGCCAGAAGGACTCGCAGAAATAGAGCTCAGAATACGCGCTCTGCCAGATCAGAAAACCTGAGATGCGTTCCTCACCCGAAGTTCGGATGACTAGATCAGGGTCAGACAAGCCGTTGGTATAAAGGTTCTTGCTGATGGTTTTCTCATCTATAGAGCCTAGCTCAAGGGAGCCCTCTCTAACCTTATCAGCTATCTTCTTAACGGCATCCAGGACTTCCTGTCGTCCCCCATAAGCTACGGCGAGATTTAGGTAGAAATTGTCGTAGTCCTTTGTGGCTTCCTCGGCTCGCTGTATCGCATCCCTAATGCGCTTGGGGAAGCGCTCAATTCTACCGATTGCTTTAACCCTTGTTCTATTATTATGAATCTTCCTATCTTTCGTTACCTTGTTGAAGTACTCTTCGAACAGGTCGAAGAGTCCCTCAAGTTCCTCCTTCGGTCGGTTGAAGTTTTCAGTTGAAAAGGCATAGGCGGTGATGGTTTTAATGCCCAGGTCTAGACACCAATCTAGGACGTCCTCCAACTTCTCAGCTCCCATTCTGTGTCCCTCCCAGGGATGGATACCAAACCTCTCTGCAAGCCTACGGTTCCCGTCCATTATAATCGCGATGTGCTGGGGCATCCTGCCCATCTTTACCTCTCTCTCCAGCTTCCACTCGTAGCTTTTGTATATTGGTTTCCACAGCGCTGTTAGCATTGTAGTTTAATTTCACAGGCTTTGCAATATTAACCTTTTCCATGACTGGTCACTGGAAATAAGGGGGATTAAATAGAAAATATTTTAGATATAAAGGTGAAAAGCAGGATGTGGAAGGCTTGGGTAGTAAACAATAACGTAATTCCCTCAAGTGGAATATAGCCCTCTAAATTACCAATAGCTGAACCATACCAACCAGCCCCTAGAGGTCAGGGAAGGAATCCAGAACTATGAGCAACTTAAGGGGATGAGCAGTTGAAATTCGCCAGTCGTTTGGCCGGTATTGACATCTCAGGCATACGCAGAATGTTCGACCTCGCCGGCGATGAAGATGTTATCAACTTGGCCCTCGGTGAGCCCGACTTCCCCATACCTCCGGAATCAAAAGAAGCAATATCCAGAGCCCTTGAAGAGGATTTCACCCATTACACGCCGAGCAAGGGAATCCCTGAGTTGCGGAAAGCAATTGTTCAACGGGAGTTAGAAAAGGGAGCGAGCATAAAAGAGGAAGAGATAATCGTGACCTCCGGTGCTTCCGAAGCCCTGCACCTCGCCCTTCTGGCCTTGGTGGAAGCTGGGGATGAGGTTTTAATCCCTGATCCAGGCTTCGTTTCCTATAAACCCTTGGTGGAAATTGCCGGCGGCAGGGCAATGCCGTATCTCCTGCTGGAGGAGGATAACTTCGACATAGACCTTGAGGCATTGAAAGAGCAAATAACTGATAAGACCCATATGATTATAATGAATTCTCCGAGCAATCCCACTGGTGCAGTATTATCCGAGGATTCTATCAAAGGGGTCGCGGAGATAGCTGATGAGGCAGGAATTCCTCTTCTCTCCGACGAAATCTATGATGAGATAATATACGATGGAAAACACCACTCCCCCACGAAATTCACGGATAATGCGATTATAGTAAAAGGGTTTTCCAAGAGCTATGCCATGACAGGCTTGAGGCTGGGTTATGTTTACGCAGGCCGCGAGGCCATCGAGGAAATGATCAAAGTTCACCAGTACATTCAGGCGAGCACTTGCTCGCTATCTCAGAGAGCAGCCCTAGCAGCCCTTGATTCACGGGTTTTCGGGGAAAAAATGGTGGCGGTCCTCAGGACGAAGCGGGATTTAATTCTTCAGCAGCTGGGGAAAATCCCCGGAGTGACCTGCATTACTCCAGGGGGCGCTTTCTACGTTTTTCCGAATTTTTCTAGGTACGGCGATTCCAACACCTTGGTCATGAAATTTCTGCGGGAGGCGAGGGTGGTCGCAACCCCTGGCACCGCTTTCGGTCAGGGCAGTGATGGGTATATTAGATTTTCATATGCCACTGGAAGAGAAAAAATACTGGAAGGCATTAAAAGGATACGAAGGTGTTTTGATGAAGTTGCTTAAGGAATTATCCGAAGCCTGCGGCGTGTCCACAGAGGTTGTTTCAATACCCTCGCGTTATATTCACACCCCAGTGATCGTCGCGAATATGAAAGATGTTGAGAATTGCATAAAACTCATAACCCATGCCCTGGAGAGGGTCTAGCCCTTCTTTTTCATAACTTCTTTTTTCGTGGGTATGTATGCTTTACTCCCTTTCATCTTGTATGGGCAGAGCTTGCCCTGGGGAGAATCACGAACTTCGTTCTCAGGGCAGACGCTCATGTTCACTCCCCGGCAGCCGATGTCCTTGAAAATCTCAGGGTATATTTTTACAACGATGTCATAGATTTTGTCCGCTAATTCCTGCATCTCGGGGGAGGCGCGAACGCAGAGGCGAAGGCCAAGGAAGTTAATTAAACTGCGGGTATTCATGGTGAGGATGTAGTTTGTGTGTGCGGACATTGGCAGTATGTAGCGGGTGCTCTCCCTTGTGACGCCCATCCTGCGAAGCTCCCTGTAGGCTTTTCTCTGTTTTTCAA
>CAZDSM010000189.1:0-2808 GCA_964508205.1 Candidatus Hydrothermarchaeota archaeon
CGTAAGAGTGGCATTGAAAAAAAACGCCCATGAACACTCGGCATTGATGAAGAAGTGGATGCTCCGCGAAGGAAAGCTCAGCAGGGACGAGGAAAAAGAGCTCGGGATGGAGCTTTTAAAACTGAATGAAGAATACCTCGATATCATCGATGTCACGATAAACTTCGAGAGTACCTTCGATAATTCCAAGATAGTCAAATGCGAGAAATGCGACGAGCTAATTCCAATTGGAATCACAGTGATGAAGGATAAAATCCTGTGTAAGGCATGCGCTGGTAAGGCGTATTATTCTACCTGACCAATACCTCTCCCGCCTTTGTGATCGCTATCTCCATTTTCAGGATCACCCGCCTCCCCCATATCTTTTCTTCAGCCTTTTCCTGAATGAGATTAGCCAAGGCAGGAAAATTCTGAGAAATATGTATTCCGTTGGAATCTGCTTTGTCGTAAATCTTCTTTACGATATCGTTGAGGTCCTCCTCCGGCTCCACAGTGAACCATAGGGAGGCCTCCAGCATTTTCGTCAAATTCAGAGTATTCTTAGACCTCTCAATGTTAATCATCGCCTTCTTCTCAATGGCTGATATGTTTGCCCTGGAAGTGCCGAACTGTCTAGCGATTTCGGCTTGGATGTGCCCCCTGGCTCGAAGCTTAAGTACTCTTATCTGCCTTTCCGTCAGATGCGTGTCATTGGTCATTTAGAAATCCCTATTTATTGCGTAGTCAGCTATGAGAAGAAGCCCCTCTTTAGCCTCAGAGTTCTTAATCCCCTTAATCTCGTCCTTTGCTCGAGAGATAAAGGACTTCGCCCTTTTAGAGGCGTACTCAATTGAGTTCGTGCCCTTTATGATCTCAAGGGCTTTTTTTATGTCCTCAACGGAGCTGTTATCATGATTAATGGTCCTCTGAAGGATCCGTCTCTCCCTCTCCGAAGCCACCTTCAAGGCATGGAGAATCACGAAGGTCGGCTTTCCTAGGCCCACATCCACGCCCACAGGTTTTCCGAGCTCTAGTTCGCTGGCACTGATGTCAAGAACATCATCAGTCATCTGGAAACCGATACCGAGAAGGAAGCCGTATCCCGCCAGGGCTTCTACCTCTTTTTTATTTCCCCCTCCTAAAATAGCTCCGCACCTGGTGCAGGTCTCGAATAGCGAGGCGGTCTTCCTCTCTATGACCTCCAGGTATACCTCTTCAGTAATCTTGGTGTCGCCGGTGTGCATTGCTTCTAGAATCTGGCCCTCTGCCAGTTTTCTGCAGGCATCGTAAATCGACTCTGATATCCTTTTTTCTTCTAGAGAAGAAATCAATCCAAAGGCCTTCGAAAAAATAAAATCCCCAGTGATTAAGGCTGCATCATCCCCCCATTTAGCATTAACTGTCTGAGCCCCCCTGCGGAGAGAGCTGCGGTCTATGATGTCGTCATGAATTATCGTCGCGGTATGGATGAGCTCAACCGCGATTGCAACTGGTAGGATTTTGTTTAAATCTCCCTCTGTGCTCAAGGAATTATGTGATAGCATGAGGAGGGCCGTCCTTATGCGCTTTCCACCGATTTCAATTAAATGCCTGGAGGCCTTATACAGTATTGAGGGGCTGGATTCAGGGATACTGGAGACGAGCTCCTTATCGATTCTCTCCATCGCCAGTCTAAAATCCCGGTCCAGGGTTTCCCGGAACTCACCCATAATGTCACTTTTGCTTGGCCGCTTTTTAATATTTCGCATACTTTATTGTGGATTAATCCTCTCAGCACTATCACTTCAATCCTATTTATAATTCAGGGTGAGGTGAATTTCGCATATCTTTTATATATTCAACAACATAATCCCTTGCGATATGACGGGAAGCAGCTTTGGACAGGCATTCAGGGTAACAACCTTCGGGGAGTCCCATGGAGCAGCCGTAGGGATAGTGGTGGAAGGCTGTCCCTCTGGCATGGAGGTAGGGGTTAGTGATATCCAAGTGGAGCTGAACAGGCGCCGCCCGGGGCAGAGCGCAGTTGCAACGGCACGGAGGGAGAAGGACATGGTGGAGGTTCTTTCAGGCATCTTCGAGGGTAAAACTACTGGCGCCCCTATCGCCATGGTTGTGCACAACAGGGACGTTGATTCCTCGCCCTATCTGGAAATAAAGGACAAGCCACGGCCCAACCACGCGGATTTGACATATGCATTGAAATACGGGCACTACGACTGGCGCGGTGGAGGCAGGGCTAGCGGTAGGGAGACCGTGGGCAGAGTAGCGGCAGGGGCAATAGCTAAGAAGCTTCTTTCAAGTCTTGGAGTTGAAATCCTGGGCCATGTCACAGAGGTTCACGGCATAAGGACCGGCGCGATAGGCGTCGATGAGATACGCAGTAACGTAGAGAAAAACCCCATCAGGTGCGCCGACTTAAGGGTTGCAAAGCTGATGGAGAAGGAGATACTAGAGGCGAAGAAAAAAGGCGACTCTGTAGGAGGCGTCATAGAACTCCTCGCTCTTAACGTTCCCCCCGGCTTGGGGGAGCCCGTATTCGACAAGCTCGACGGCGACATAGCCAAGGCTCTAATGTCAATCGGCGCTGTGAAGGGCGTTGAAATCGGTATCGGTTTCGAAGCCGCGGGGAAGTTCGGCTCAGATAACAACGACCCCATAGCCTTGAAAAATGGAAGAATCGTTACCCTCACCAACAACTCTGGTGGAATCCTGGGTGGAATTTCCAACGGAATGCCCATCGTAGCGAGAGCTGCGGTTAAGCCGGCCTCTTCCATTACCAAGGAGCAGAGGACTGTTGACCTGAAAAAGAGGGCGGAGACCACCATCACC
>CAZDSM010000190.1:0-2961 GCA_964508205.1 Candidatus Hydrothermarchaeota archaeon
GAATGATAGCAGTTGGGGTAATCCAGATAGCCCTTTTAGAAAAAGGTCTATCAACCCAAAAAAATATTTGTGGTATTCCATAGGTATACCATGAAATGATAGCCAGCTTTTCTGAAGGCTGCCAGGGTAGTCTAGTGGCGAGGCGGCGGACTGCAGATCCGCTTTACGCCGGTTCAAATCCGGCCCCTGGCTTCCTTGACTTCTCTACAAAAGCCATTAGCCTTTAAGAGCTAGCAAAAAGAGGTGAAGGTAATGGTCGATATACACAACCAAAGCCAACCGCACCTTGGGAGCACACGTTTACACATACACCGCATGAGCAGCATGAGGCCTTGATTTTCATAGTATCACTCCAGGTATTGGTCGAGACTGCCCTGCGTCCCAGTATAAAAATTTTCTTTCAGTGGACGGTCGAAGATTATCTCACCATACTTCCCTCCACCGCCCTGGGTTATGTTGAAATTCCCACTCCTGAAGGCCTCGATAAGCTCCCCTGTTCTCTCATTTACTTCCTTCTTTAAATCCTCGACATCCACGTCTATCAGCACCGCGATCTCGCTGCCAAAGCGCCCTACAAGCTTCTTCCAGGATTCCTGGACCTTGGCGGAGTAGAGGCTCTTAACCTTAAACACCAGGCACATGATATCCGCAAGGGGCGCGATCCTAATATATGGGGGGCGGTGCTCTGGATGCCTTGGCACTGAGTAGGCGCCCAGCTCCATAATCCTGTCCCTCACGCCCTTCTTCAGCACCACCTTGCATTTAGCGCATCTCCAGCGCAGCTTTTTGGCGTCCTCGAACTCATAGAGGGTGTAGCACTTTATGCACGCGGTGCGGTGGTATTTCCCGAGGCGCGGGTCAAAGCCGATGTTCAACGTTACCCTGTGCCTCTCCAATGCTTTCCGTATATCATCAAAGGACAAGCTTTCGACCTCAAGGCGGTTGAACTCCCTCCCCAGACGGTGAGGCCATGGAGAGTGGGCATCTGAATTCGATAGGAAAGTCAGGTCCTGCAGCTCTGGTATGCAATCCGCCATCTCGGTATCGGCGCTTAACCCAAGCTCGATGAAGGAGAGGTCCTTATAGTTGTCGCCGTAACAGGCACGAAGGCTGTCATATTCTTTGTAGATACTCGTCCACGGCACGAAGGCATGGGATGGCCCGATGATGCCTCCTGCGTCCTTAACGTGGTCGACTATTTCCTCGCCCTCCAACCTGAGATGAGGTCTGCCGTCCTTGTCTATGTCGACGGAATGTTTGAGGAAATCCTCCCGCAGCCCCAAGGTGGAATCAATTCCAGGCAGAAAAATAAGGTGGTGCACCCTGTGTATATCCTCCACCTCGAGGGTTATGATGAACTTACATCCATTTTTCCCATATATACCCTCGGAATACGGGTCTAAGCCCCTGATTTCCTTTAGCCACCCCATGTGGAGGGCATCACCGGTACCTACGACATCCAGTCCCTTCAGCAATGCCTGCCTCGATATTGCCTCGAGGGTCATGTTTTTCGATGTGCCGCCGGAGTATCTTCCGTGGATGTGGAAGTCGCAGTCAAGTCTCAAGGAATCACCAGATAATGGTTTTTAAAAACGGTAGATAAAGCTATCCATTTAAAATTGGGTCCACTCCACCCATGCACTGCAGTGGCATATTATCTTGACTTAATATACATATAAACTTTCTAATATAGAATATTGCTTGGATTTTATATATCGGTGGAAAAAAGCTTGTGCTAAAGAACGACTCAGCCGATGTATCGCATCTGCTCTTCAGAGGGTTCCTTCTGAGTCATGCCGAGGTCCTGCATCATCTTCCGCTCCATCTTTTGAGCCTCGGCAACCCTGCGCTCCGCATCCTTAGCTTTTTCGCTGAGCTTACTCATGTCAATGTCGATACCCAGGAGCTTGGTAAGGGGCTTTAACACCGCTTTTGAGGAATTGGGATCGAGGTAATACCCTGAAGTTTCCCCCATAAGGCAGATGCCCTTTATTCCGTGGACCTTGGCTAAGCCCAGAAGCAGACCTGAGACGCCAATTATCTGCCCTATGCCGTCCCGCTTCACGAGTACGTTTAATTTCTCCAGCTCGGGAATGAACCTCTTATGGGTTACGGCACCATAGACCTTAGGCTTCTCCACGATCCTCCCGACGCCCAAGCCACCTAAGGTGTAAATCATGTCCACGCCGTAATCCACAGCTATGTCAAAGAGTTTTTGACTGAGGGCGTACTGTCCATCAGGGGTGGAGCTCTGGGTGTTGCCTATCGCGAAGATTATGTCCCTCTTGCCCGAATCATCAGAGGTCCAGTAAAAAAACTCGTTCTTCATTTCCTGGATCAGGCCACTCTTCTTGATCAAAATCTGCGGCGGAAAGGTATCGGAGTACAGGGTGGCGAACTTCTTGGCCTTGAGCTCGGTGCTGAGGTGTTTGGCCGCTATCCTGCCCACATGCCCTATGCCTGGTAAACCCTCAATTAAGATCGGGTTTTCCACCTTAGGCTCCCGGATCTTACGCAATACGAATTCAGTCATCACTCATACCTCTGACCAAGCCTCCCTCTTAAGCCTTCTCCTGTATTTGCCGTACTTATCCTGGGGGGAAAACCTCGGAGGGTAGGGGCTCATTGTGGCTACACCGCAACTTGGACACCCACCCTTAAAGGTATAGGTATCGCAGGCACGGCAGTACTTTATCCTCATTTCTCCTCCTTTATTTCCCTCAAGAAGTTCCCCTGACCCATATTTTCCTGCACATGCCCTATCGCCCTATCAGCGCACTTGCGAAGGGCCTCCTCTGCCTCCTTATAATCCGGCGCAACCACCTTGATCCTGTACCGTGGAGAGCCCATGTAAGCGATCTCAAGGTCCACGTCCTCGGCCTTTGAGCCCTCTTCCCTGGCCTTTATAAGGGACTCCATTATTACCTCCACGCCATTCGGCGCCAATGATTTCAAATCCAG
>CAZDSM010000191.1:0-3449 GCA_964508205.1 Candidatus Hydrothermarchaeota archaeon
CGGACAGCTTATTTTACTGAGATCGCTTCATTTTCTAAATTTTCTGAATTGCTGACTGCTTCAGAGTTGGTAATCCTACTTAACGAATATTTAACATCCATGACTGATATATTGTTAAATGGTGGAGGTACATTGGATAAATATGAAGGGGATGCAATCATCGCATTTTTTGCATATTTTCGCCTTATAATTCAGGTTCAAATTCTTAGGTAAAAGAAGGGCGAAAAGCTGCTTGCCGGTGTAGTACGCCTCCTTGTTGTCTTTCATAGGTTCAGGAAGCTCCTCGTCGATACCTGCCACATACAACATCTGCTCGGCCTCCTCAGTAGTGAATTTTGTGCCCTTCCTCGTGAGGAGGTAAGCCCCTGAGATATGGTCGTGGATCCCCCCGATTATCGGGCCTCCGAACCTCGGTGATAAAATCTGCTCCTGGACTCGCATCAATACCCGGGCCTCCGCCCTGGCTTCCTCGCCCTGAATCGCGTGCATGTTCATCTCATCGCCGTCGAAATCTGCGTTGTAGGGCGGGCAGACGCACAAGTTAAGGCGAAAGGTCTTGTAGGGCATGACTCTGACCTCATGGGCCATTATGCTCATCCTGTGCAAGGAGGGCTGCCTATTGAACATCACTACATCACCATCCCTCAGATGACGGTGAACCTTGCCCCCTACCTCGATTTTCTCCAGGACCTCTTCTATGTCCTTCACCTTCCCCAGCCTTACTCGGCTTTCGTCGACGCGCTCGATGTAATTAGCTCCGGGATAGTTTTCTGGACCGTGTCTCACTATTTCTTTAAGATAATCGATGTTCTTATGGGTAACCCTTACCGGTACCGTGAGCTCTCTGGCGATGCTCTCAGGCACGCCGACCTCATTTATACTGATATTTGGGTCTGGGGTTACCACGGTCCTCGCTGAGAAGTTAACCCTCTTCCCTGAGAGGTTGCTCCTGAAGCGCCCTTCCTTCCCCTTGAGCCTCTGGGTAAGGGTCTTGAGGGGCCTACCGGAGCGATGCCTCGCCGGAGGCACGCCCGCGACCTCGTTGTTAAAGTAAGTGGTGATGTGGTACTGAAGCAATTCCCACAGGTCCTCGATGATGAGCTGTGGCGCACCCGCGTCGACATTCTCCATCAGACGCTGATTAATCCGTAGGATGTCCACCAGTTTATGGGTCAGGTCGTCCTCGCTCCGCTCTCCTGACTCCAGGGTTATCGAGGGCCTCACAGTTACTGGCGGCACTGGAAGAACCATGAGGACCATCCACTCCGGCCTCGCAACTTCGAGGTCGAATCCCATGACCTCTGCGTCCTCATCGGTTATCCTCTCAAGCCTCTCCCTCACATCAGTTGGTGAAAGCCTGTTTTTATTCTCGATGAAAGCGGTGGGTTTGTCAAATTTGATGTTCTGGTGCTTCTTGTCGCAGTAGGGGCAGACCTTTGTCGCCTTGGCAGCCTTAAAGAGGTTCTCTATTATCTTGTTCTCGTTTTTACCGATCTTTTTGGCCTTTTTGATATCCTCCATATACGCCTCTATCTTCTCCTCATTCAGCACCAAACGACCGCATTTCCCACAGATAGCACGGAGGATCTTGTTTACATACTTCGCATAACCGACATGGACAACCGGACGAGCTAGCTCGATTCTGCCAAAATGTCCTGAGCAATCACCGACCATGCCCCCGCAGGTCTTGCACTTTAACCCTGGGTCAACCACCCCTAATTTTAGGTCCATTAATCCGCCCTCGATGGGATACCCGTCCTCATCGTAAGTATCAGCGGTTATTATCTTAGCCTCTGAAATCTTCCGTATGTTGCCCGGCGATAATAAGCCGAACTTAACACCCACAATCCTCTTAGGAGTTATCATCATATTTTTTCACCTACGCCTTGTCCCCGAGAAGCAGGTTTGGATTGATTCCAAGGCAGCGCAGCTCATCCAGGAGGAGTTTGAAGGCATAGCTAACCTCCACCTCAGCTGAATCAATGTCGCGCCCACAAACCGAACAATATCCCGTATCCCTTATTTTATCGTAGACCACTACTGACCCACACTTCTCGCATACCAACATTGAGTACTTGTCGCTTTCATCCAGCAACCGCTCCTTTAGGAGCATCGCCGCGCCGTAACCGATGAGGCAGTCCCGCTCCATTTCACCAAACCTCAAGCCGCCTTCCCTAGCCCGGCCTTCGGTTGGCTGCCTGGTTAAAACCTGCACAGGCCCCCTGGAGCGCGCATGGATTTTACCGGATACCATGTGATGAAGTTTCTGATAGTAGGCGACAGCGATGAATATCTCTGCCTCAATCATCTCCCCCGTGATGCCGCTGTACATGACCTCCCTCCCTGAGGACTTGAACCCGGCCCTCAGCAGGGACCCCCTTAAATCATCTTCACTATCACCGGAGAAGGCCGTGCCGTTAACCCTCTTGCCTTCGAGGGACGCGACCTTACCCCCTATCATCTCCAGCACCTGCCCAACGGTCATCCTCGAGGGTATGGCATGGGGATTTACGATGATGTCGGGGATTATACCGTCTTCAGTGAAGGGCATGTTCTCCTGGGGTACTATCAATCCAATAACACCCTTTTGCCCGTGGCGAGAGGCGAATTTATCCCCTAACTCGGGGGTGCGCTGGTCCCTGACCCTTATCTTCACGAGCTTGTTACCGCTGACACTTTCGGTAAGCAGCACGAGGTCAACCAAACCCTTCTCACCGTGCCGCACGGTTACAGAGGTCTCCCTCCTCTTCTCCCTGCCCATTCCGTACTCGGTTATCTCCTCCAAAAATCTAGGCGGTGAAGTCTTCCCAATCAATACGTTACCCGAACCCACAACTGACTCGGGCTCGATAATGCCGTCCTCCCCGAGGTACATATAGTCCGTCTCTTCCCTGTATCCCCGGATCTCGGAATCAGGTAGCTCGAAGGTGTCCACCTGGCCGCCTGGGTATCGCCTTTCCTCAGCCTCGTAAGACCTGAAAAAGGAGGACCTGCCCAGGCCGCGGTCGATGGATGCTTTGTTCAGTACCAGGGCGTCCTCCATGTTATAACCATAATACGACAGCACCGCGACCACGAAGTTCTGTCCAGCTGCGCGCCCATCATATCCAACCATTCCCATGATCTCGGATTTCGAAAGGGAGAGCTGCGGATAATGCAGTATATGCCCCCGGGTATCTGTGCGGGACCTGAAATTCGAAGCATAGAACCCCAGGGACTGCTTGGTCATCCCCGCGCCCATGGTATTCCTCGGGGAAGAGTTGTACTCCGGATAAGGCAGGACCGCAGTGCAAATGCCCAGCATCAAGAGGGGATCGATCTCCAAATGGGTGTGCTCCTTGGTCAGCCCTTCAGGTGAAATAGCGATATACGCGTTTTCCTCCTCCTCAGAGTCCAAGTATTCAACCACTCCCCCGGCTATGAGCTCGTCCCAAGAAATCTTTCCAGCT
>CAZDSM010000192.1:0-4607 GCA_964508205.1 Candidatus Hydrothermarchaeota archaeon
AGTTCACCCTAATTAAAATAGGAATCTTTAACGATTACAATTTCAAAAATAATTTATTTAAAACAACCTTGTAAACTGAATGTTTAATATCTCTCAGCCCTAAGATATAGCTGCCTATAAGACGACGTGTTAACATCTCCAACCCTCTTCTTCCCCCCCCCTTTCGTCTTGCATACCCTCCATTTTTAAGTAATAAGAATTACAATTATAAATCAGTTCCCCCAAGGACGCGTCAGCTAGCGGACAGGCTATAGGGCTTCGGACCCTAAAACCCGGGTTCAAATCCCGGCGCGTCCATTTCTCAGTATTCCTGGCGGCTACACTTCCCTAGCCGTCCTCGTGCCCATATCCAAATTTTGATAGTATTAATCATGTTAATTTTGCATTCCCCAGCGTATGCCCCTTGATGTAACTCTCATCACAGGACGAACCATAGCCCAGGGAGAGGCCATCGAGACAGGTAAGGAGTTAGATGCATACACAGACTCCGCAGGAATATGCGAGCTTGACCCAATTGATATGAAGAAACTTGGCGCCAAGGAGGGGGATACTTTGAAGGTTTCAACTGAAGTTAGCGAAGTATTCGTGAAGGCAGTGAAATCCAGCCAGAAGTCCCCTGAAGGTTTGGCCTTCATACCCCTGGGTCCGTGGGCGAATGCTGTCATTGACTTCGACACCTCTTCGACGGGCATGCCCTCCTTCAAAGGAGTTAAGGCCGTGGTTGAACTTGCGAAGGAACAAAAGGTTTTAGGTGCCAAGGAGCTAGTTCGGACGAGGTATGCCAAATACAAGCAGGTGTAGACATGAGCATAATCCTGAAAAATGGCTTCGTATACGATCCTGCCAATGGGGTTAAGGGAGACAGGGCGGACGTTCTGGTTGATAACGGTGTGATAGTGGACAAGCTAAAGGATCGCAAGGCAGAGGTAATAGATGTCACTAATAACGTGGTAATGCCGGGTGGTATGGAAATTCACGCCCACGTAGCAGGGGGCAAGGTCAATGTCGGCCGGAGCCTCAGGCCAGAGGATCACACCCGCTTCGTGATGGAAAAGACCAAGCTCACGCGCTCTGGAAGCGGATTCTCCACGCCCACCACCTTCCTCACTGGCTACTTGTACTCATTGATGGGCTACACAACAGTCTTCACCCCTGCCATGCCACCCCTCATGGCCCGCCACACCCACGAGGAGCTCCATGACATACCCCTGGTTGATAAAGCAGCATATACGCTGTGTGACGGCAACTGGTTCATTCTCAAGTACCTGAAGGAGGGGGATGTGGAGAAATGCGCGGCCTATGTTGCCTGGCTCCTCAAGGCCACTAAGGGCTTCGTTATCAAGCTAACAAATCCTGGTGGTACAGAGGCATGGGGATGGGGTGGGAACTGCCAGGACCTCGATGACATAGTGCCTAATTTTGACATCGCGCCAAGAGAGATCATTAAGGGCATGGTGGAGGTTAACGAGATGCTTGGGTTGCCTCACTCCGTCCACCTGCACGCGAACAACCTAGGGAGGCTGGGCAACTACACCACGACCGAAGAAACTTTCAAGATACCCAACGGTACCAAGTCGCGGTGCAACAGGCAGACCCTTCATGTTACCCATGTTCAGTACAACTCCTACGGTGGGGATTCGTGGAAGAACTTCGAGTCCCAGGCCGATGAGGTTGCGAAGGGGGTAAACAAATCGGATGACGTTATAGTGGATACCGGTAACGTTACCTTTGATGAGACCACGACCATGACCGCCGACGGCCCCCTTGAGTACTACCTCCAATCCATATCCCACCTGAAGTGGGCCAATTGCAATGTTGAGCTTGAGACGTCCCCTGGTGTTACACCTTTTGTTTATTCCAAAAAAATACCAACGGCTTCGGTGCAGTGGGCCATAGGCCTGGAGCTTCCTCTGCTGATAAAGGACCCTTGGAAGGTCTTCCTAACCACGGATCATCCGAACGGTGGACCCTTCACGCGGTATCCACGGATTATTGCTTGGCTCATGTCCAACAAGTACAGGGAGAAGACCATTTCGGAGGTTAACAAGGCTGTTAACAAACGCAGCGTCCTTCCGACCATCGATAGAGAGTACGATTTCAATGAAGTTGCTATCCTGACCAGGGCCGGACAGGCAAGGGCCTTCGGGTTGGAGAATTACAAGGGCCACCTTGGCGTCGGTGCTCATGCCGATATCGCAGTATATGACATCAACCCCCAGGCCATTGATCCCGCTAATGAATACGAGTTAATCGAGGAGAAGTTCTCCCGGACGGCGCTAACGATTAAGGACGGCACTGTAGTGGTGCGTGATGGCAAGATAACCACGGCACTTGATGGAAGGACCTACTGGGTAAACCCATCTATTGACGAAAACCTGGAGAAGGAGGTCTATAAGGATATTGACTACTATTTCAAGAAATATTACTCCGTCAACCTGGCCAATTATCCGGTGACTGAGGAATACCTCACCCAGCCAACGGTTTTCAAGAGGAACGAATATACTTAAAATGAATGAGATAACTTTAACCCCGCGAGAACTGCCGTCCCTCGGCATAGAGGCTGAGACAATTACTCCAGACGCCTTTGCCGGTAAGGAACTAAAGGAAATCAAAAAGCTCGTGGTATTTTATGGCAACGAAAAGGCTGCTATCAGGGATTTCTTCCAGGTTCAGGGAGTGACCGCTGAAAAGGCCTCGGACATAAGGATAATCATAGAGGGCAATGTCGCCCTTATAAAGAGGATTGGCCAGGGTATGAGCGCAGGAGAAATCAAGGTCAAAGGCAACGTGGGCATGTACTTAGGCACGGAAATGAGGGGTGGAAGGATAATAATTCAGGGCAGCATAGGTCCCTTTGCCGGTCAGCGCATGAGGGGCGGTGAGCTCGTGATAAGAGGCAACGCGGGAAATTATCTAGGATCCTCTTATCGGGGTGACTGGCGGGGGATGCGCGGGGGTGTAATAACCGTCGAGGGCAATGCAGGATGTGAGAACGGGGAGTTCATGATAGGGGGTAAAATCCATATCAAGGGAAACTGCGGCCCATTTGTCGGCATCCATATGAAGAAAGGCTTAATCGTAATCGATGGGGACGCTGGAGATAGAGTCGGCGCCCAAATGCTCAGCGGTAATATAATCGTAAACGGAAAAACAGGCTCAATGCTGCCGAGCTTCAAATTCGAAGGTGAGGAAGCCGAAGTGAGCATTGATGGCGATAAGTTCCAGGGACCTTTTCTGAAATACAGGGGCGACATGGCAGAACGTCGTTCCAAGGGACGGGTATACCTTAGAAAGTAATTTCCACGAGAAGGGATGGACGTCTTTTCCATACCTATTTAATAGTGCTGCGCTAATGTCGGATGTATGAAGGCGGGTATAGATGATGGTGGGGCCGTATTGCTTGGGGGCAACATCGCATGTGACGCCCATGCAGACAGGCGCTACAGGGTGGTCACCCATATCCACGCGGACCATCTCCGGGGGCTGAAGAAGAGCATGTCCTCCTGCAAGGGCGTGATTATGACCTCTGCGACAGAAGAGATACTGGGCGTTCTTAAGGGTCCCTTTTCAAATGGGAAAATATTAACCCCGGAATACGGCGAAACTTTAGAGCTTGATGATGAGCGGATAACCCTCCGTGACGCTGGCCACATTATCGGCTCCGCCCAAGTGCTAGTGGAAGATGAGGAGGGGATAAGGCTAGCATATACTGGTGACTTCAGGCTCCCTAAGGCAGAGGTGATACCTGCGGATGTTCTTGTTATCGAGGCCACATACGGCAATCCCGGGCACAGTAGACCCTTCAGAGATACAATAGATGGGAAGCTAGCAACTCTAGTAAGAGCTTCCTTGGAGGAGGGGAAGCCCGTGGATATCTATGGATATCACGGCAAGCTTCAGGAGGCCTTATCGATCCTCCGCACCAAGGGCATCGAGGAGCCGGCAGTAATGTCGAAGAGGATTCACACCATATCCAAAATCACTGAACGGCACGGAATGAATCTGGGCAATTACTTCTCCATGGAAGACGATGAGGCAGGGGAGATAGTAGGAAACGGTTCTGAGCACATCTTCCTCCATCACATGACATCTAAAAGAAAATTCCATGGCAGGGGCACTAGGATATTACTCAGCGGCTGGCAATTCTCCGAGCCGGTGGTTCAGAGGGCTCCGGGAGAATACGTTATTGCCTTGAGCTCTCACTCTGACTTCAATGGGCTCATTGAATACGTCGAGGAGAGCCAGCCGCAAGTTGTAATAACCGATAACTACAGGGTTGATAACGCAGGCCTTCTAGCGATGGAGATAACCAAGAGGCTCGACATACCCGCTTATCCCATGCCTTTTTAATACATGTGGACGAGGATGTCACAGATATCGTAGCAGTCCCTAGGGCAGACGGACTTTATGATTGGTATAATAATAGATGCTCGTATAATAGTTAAATAGTTATATAGTTCCTCTCACCTCCCACTATAACAGGGGTTAACGTATGGATAAGTATTTTTCGAATTTAAAAAATGAGGGGGAGTTAATACTCATGTGGGAATAAACCTTTACAACCATACAATCCTCTTAATATGTTACTTTATAAGCTGCAATAACTA
>CAZDSM010000193.1:0-3185 GCA_964508205.1 Candidatus Hydrothermarchaeota archaeon
CTTAAGCTGGTGATTTCCCATGGAATGGGCGAGAAAATAATGACGCTCTACGAAAACGAGCTGAAATTCGCGAATTAATTCTCCTTGATTTTAATGTAGAGGGGTAAATAACTTAAGTAATAAAATCAAACTTAATTATTAGTAGAAAAATATGGCTGAACCATGGTTTGAAGTGTTTTTTGATGTAAAGGGGGAATACAGGTTTAGGCTGAAAGCTCCGAACGGGGAGATAATAGCGGCCAGCGAAGGATACACGAATAAATCGGGCTGTCTCAACGGCATAAGGTCCATTAAAGAAAACGCTCCAAAAGCAGAGATTAGGGATTTGGCATAAATAACTCTCCAGCCCCTTCACCGGGATAGTCGCGATGGAGATGGCGGCAAGGGTAGCCACAGAATTTTTGTGAAAGAAGGAATAAAAGAGATGTTAAACTTTCAGTATGTTAGAGGAATGGCAAAGCCCTGCAAGGTCATAGAGAAGGTTATGAAAAAAATACACTTATTTTTTTATCATGTCAGACTAATTGTTCTGTTTTGATAACACTTACGACAGCAACAGCCCTCGCCCATGGGAATTTAGATTTGATAGCTTCGTAGATTTCCCCTTCACCCTGGAATTCTGCCTTGCCTGTGAGCCTGAATCCGGTTCCCATTCCCTGGAGACCCTGAACCTCTTTGCTTGCGACCATGAGCTGTACGTCGCTCCCCCCATTTACGTTCTTCTCAGTCTGCACCATTCCGCCAGCTGGGATGGCTATTGTTTTATCATCAACCACAAGTACAAAGCTGTTCCATGTAGCAACGAAATGCGCCTTTCCCCTGCCCACGGTCACTATCCCCAGAGGTGCTTCATGCTGCAATATTTCCTTTATCGTTTCATTTAATCCCATGATTCATTTCTCCTCCTAATTTAAAGTGTGACGTCCTGCTTCAGTGAGCGCCCATTGACCGCTCTCCACAAGAGTTAATTTGGGTGAGCATCACCCCACGTACTTCAGAAGTTTTCCCTGGTTCGTACATATATATCTTTGCGAAGTGGCTGGGAAAAGTGAAAAGTTGAACCCCGTGAACATCTTCTCCCCCCCCGATATGTGGGCAATGTTATATTGCCTGAACCTGAGGTAAAATACGAGTTATGATATAGCTGCTTTCAGGGCTCTCACTTTCTCCGCGATTATTTTGCCCTTAAGCCGATCTCCACCGGTGCATACCAGGCCTCTGACGCCTACGATATCGCATCCTACGCTTTTAATCAACGCCATGTCCTCAAGCCTCAGGGAACCCGCTAGAGCCGCGAAAACATCATTGCCATGGGCATCATCAGCGAAGCTCTTTAAATCTTCTAAGCTCAAGTGCTCAAGGAGGCTTTTACCGTTTTTCACTGCTGTATCTATCATAACTCCTGCGGCACCGCATTTCCTCGCAACCGAGGGGAGTTTATAAGGGGGGATTGAGCCTAACTCTCGGTACTCCGCGTACCCTGCCAGTACCACCTTGACTTCGTATTTCTTCAAAGCCCTGGTAATTTTCCCGCCCATCTCTAGGGCTTCTTTTTCACCGCCGATGCCGTATAGACCTGCTTTAGCATAATTCACCCCGATGCTGCCAAGCCCCAAGGCTGCCAGGGATGCTGTGCCTGGCTTAAAATCCAGGTCCCCGAGGGTCGCACTTGTTTCTACTCTCTCTGGAAGGGCGTTTTTTATCTCCTGGATCACCCAGGGATAATTCGCCCCTAGGGAACCCTCCCGGGGGTTCTTCACGTCTATTATATCAGCTCCTCCCTTAACGGCCTCCAGGGCTTCCCTCACATTCGTCGGACTGACCAGGAGCTTCATGTTTTTAAATCCCTGGTGCTATTATAAAAAAATATGGAGATAATACCTGTACTTGACATTCAGCGAGGCCAAGCTGTCAGCGGGAAATCTGGGGAGCGATGCAAATACACTCCCTTGAAAACTGTTTACTCAAACTCCTCGAATCCCCTTGCTATCGCCGAGAACCTGCCCTGGGAAACGCTCTATGTAGCCGATCTCGACGGCATAATGTATGACAACCCAGATTTTGATTTACTGGAAAAATTATGCATGAGGAAAAAAACCATGGTTGATGCAGGCCTCGGCTCTTATGCAGGGGTCCATAGGCTGGCGACGCTGGATTGCGAGTTAATAACCGGCACTGAAACCTTGGAGGGTCTTAATGTTATAAAAAAAGCTATCGGGGAGTATGGAAACCGCGTATGGGTAAGCCTGGACATTAAAAATGATAAAGTCCTGTCAAAGTTCCTGCCCTCTGATGCCCTTGAGGCTGTCAAAACCCTCTCCGCAACCGGTGTCATGAAAATCATCATATTGAATATTTCTGCGGTGGGGACCCTGAGGGGCCTGGATTACGCGTTGGTCAAGGCATTGACCCAAAATTTTCCTGACGTTGAATTCATAATTGGAGGGGGAATAAGAAAAGAAGACGTGAAAAAACTTGAAAAAATAGGGGTAGAGGCAGTGCTTGTGGGCACTGCCCTGCATAGTGGGTTGCTCAAAACCTGACTACATTCCCATTCCGCCCATTCCGCCCATTCCGCCACCCATGGCAGCCATTTCCTCTGGGCTGGGTCCTCCACCTACTCCACCGCCCTTGGATGCGATGACGTCGTCTATCCTGAGGACCATCACCGCCACTTCGCTGGCGCTGTCTATGGCTTGGGTTTTAACACGTAAAGGCTCGATGACGCCCTCCTTGAACATGTCCTTAACCTTGCCGTTGTAGACGTCTATGCCCATCTTGGCACCGGTTTTCTCGTGTTTTGACCGTAGGTCGACGATTACGTCTATTGGGTCAAGGCCGGCGTTCTCCGCTAGGGCGCGGGGAATGACTTCAAGGGAGTTAGCGAAGGCCTCTATTGCGAGCTGTTCGCGGCCGCCTACACTCTTCGCATATTCGCGAAGCTGCTTAGCAACCTCGACTTCAGGGGCGCCTCCGCCCCCTAGGACTTTCTTGTCTATAAGGGCAGCTGGAACCACTCCTAGGCAGTCCTCCAAGGCTCTCTCAACCTCGTCCACGATGTGCTCGGTACCGCCTCTAACCAAGATGCTGACCGACTTAGGGTCCTTGCACTCCTTAACGTATATCATCTCGTCATCGCCTATCTTTACTTCCTCGACGATGCCTGCGTATCCCAGGTCCTTGCT
>CAZDSM010000194.1:0-3449 GCA_964508205.1 Candidatus Hydrothermarchaeota archaeon
AGATGGGGGGGAAGCGTGGTTTTAATGGTGGTCGACGCCGCCTTTACCTCGATAGGGCTTAATTACTTCTTCGTCGTCCCCAAGGTAGATGAATTCGAAAGGCTCTTCGTGAAAACCGGAAAAATAACCAGTCTTGAAGACTTGGTCGATGCTGAATTGATAGAGCTTCAAAGGGTATGGAAAAACAATCGCTCCTGGATGGTGGCAAAAGCCATCGCCGCTTATGTATCCTCCCTAAGAAGAAAGGAGGGAATAAGCGAGGGAGAAGCCCTTACCCTATGGGCAAAAAACACCCGCCAACAGAGATGGAGAAAGGACCCCCTCGGCAGCATCACGGGCGTAGGAATTAACACCTACCAGTACCTGTGGATGATGGGGGGTGTTGACACATTGATGCCAGATAAAATAGTCAGGAAAGCATTGTTAGGGGGTCCTAGAAGAGGTAGGTCTAAAGCCCAAAGCAATGGATGACCTGGAATTCATAGAGTTCGTTCACGAGATTGCAACAAAAACCGGTCACAGACCAATCGAACTCTGCTGGGCAACATGGCTTCATGAATCGGAGAAGGAACTGATGAAAACAGAGAAATGCGCAGAAGTAATCAACAGAATCTGAGGTATTGGGAAAAGTATTTATTTTTTAATGTAGACCCCTGATTGCAAGCACCAAGTTAAACTGGGCTCGTGGTCTAGGGGTTATGACGCCACGCTTACAACGTGGAGGTCGGCGGTCCGAATCCGCCCGGGCCCATTTGTCAGCACGTCGCAACGCCCATTTCCAAAGGAAAGAATGTTTTCCATTTGGGGGAAAGCGCGCTTTACTAGCGTTGCTTGTGTCGACACCCATTCTCAATCGCTTGACACAGATTTCTTTTAATAAATTTTATATCGAATAGGATTATATTGTTATACTAGATGTGGAGCAAGATAGAGGAATATTTTAAGGGATTTCCTTCGCAGAAGAAGGTGGCGATGCTCCTGCTTCAGAGGGGTTTTCAAATCAGCGATGCGGGAAGAGTCATGTGTAGCAGCATAGCCATACCCCACACTCAAATCGCCAAGGAGCTGGGCATAGACAGGCGCGTTGTGGATATGACGGTGGGGAGAATCCTTGAAAACCCGGACGTCAGGAAGATTTACCAGGGCCTCCAAAGCATCGCTTTTCTGCGCGATACCGCCCCCTCTCTCGGCCTTGGTGTAGTCGTGGTATCGGCGATGGATGCGAGCAAACCAGGGATTATAGGAGCGGTCGCCAGCAAGATCGCGGAACACGGCCTAGCCATAAGGCAGGCCATCGCAGACGATCCGTACTTCACAGACGACCCGAAGTTCACGGTCATAACAGGTGGCGAAATACCGGGCAAACTGATTGAGGACCTGAGGAAGATAGAGGGTGTAAGGAACATCACGGTTTATTAGTCCAACTCTGTGTTTCCTCGTGCAGGACAATGAACCTTTTTATCGATGGATGGCCTTCACCAAGGAGTCCCACGAATTTTTCTAAGCTTTCCTCGAAGGCTAGGTATTCGGTGCCCAGGGTTAAATTATCAGCGTAGGCCACGATTTTCTCCTCGGGCGTAGCTGGGAGGTAATCCCTGCGCCAATATGCCTCTCCACTATACGTATAACCTCTCTCCTAGCCCCCATTTCTCTAGCGATTCCGGCGCCGATTACGGCGTGCCTTATCCCATTGGTCCTGCACCTGCCGATGTCATGCAATACTGCGCCGTCTTCAATATCCTCTAAGTTGACCTCAAACGTAACCGTCTTGGCGATTTCAAGGGTTTTTTTAAAAACAGCTAAACAATGGTCGACCACTTTTTTAGGGCATCCATGTTTTTCCAGGTCCCTGGAACTAAACATGCCCGATTTCCTTTTTGAGCCTAGCAATCTCCTCCTCCAGGCTCATGACAATGCTTTGATTGTCAAGGTGCTCCATCTCCCCCTGACACTTGGGGCATCGAAAGTCCTCTTCGCTTGCGATATCAAAGGGCACCTTGTAGTTGTCGCCTTTACAGTAGAAAAAGATGTTAGATGTCTCGAACTCAAGTTTCTTTGTGAGCTCATCTAAGATCTGTCGTTTTTTCTCTGTGAGAATGTCATAGACCCTTTGAAGGTCGAGTTTCCATGTGTAGATGTACCATCCTATCGTACTGTCCTTCGTCCGGGTGTAAGATGCTAGACGGTAATCGTATAATCTGTAAAGGACCTTTCTAATTATGTTTAGTTTTATACCTATCTCCTCGGACATTTCCTCATCAGTGGCATCCTGATCCGTCAGGTAATTGACCACGTCCATGCCTTCATCGCCGATGATTTCCTGCAAAAATTGCTGTGCCTCAGAGTCGTCGAGCACCGAACTCCCGTTATTCACGATAACCACCTTAAGGACTCCCTCAGATTTATTTGGGGAAGGAATTGAGGACGGGTTACTTTTCCCTGTGAATCCCTGAGGGTTTTTTCAGAGACTATGCAGGGTTTGAGGTTGCTGGCACGGCGTAAAACCCAGGCAATGCGTGCCATGCTCGGACGTCGCTCTCGGGGCGGCTTTTCAGCCAGTTTCTCGGGAGAAACTTGCCGGTCAACGCAAGGCTTCGTGTCCATGACCAGGTTGATATATGGTGCTTGCAGCATTCGTATCAGCCTCCGAGACACACCCACAGCTGAATGTGGGTAGTTGACATGGCACTCTTCCACTTTTATCACTGATTAAACCCCTATTATATCTTTAGAACATTAACTTCTTATGACTTTTTTATACTTCTGAGAGGGGATTATCCTCAACTTCCCCTTGAAATCCCTCCTAAGCTCCTCTCCCCTGTAGAGCCTGTCTAGAAACACCGCCAGAGCACTTATCTCACTATGAGGTTGGCTGCCTACGGCTATGTTGTAGTCCACTAATCTGTAGAGGTCCCCAGGGACTTTCCCTGCCCCAACTACTACGAGAACATCCTTATTCAGTGCCACTACCTCATCCATAACCTCGTCCAATGGTAAGCCGTACATGGAAAGGTGCACCTTCACCCCCTCCCAATCCCTTAGGCATTGTCTCCACTTCACCTCATGGAAAAAAAACCTCCCACCCCAACGTGACTCCACATCTCTCAAGGCCTCCACTGCTCCCTCATCGAGGTCTTCCATGACCATTCCGCTGGCGCCGAAGGCCCTCGCCATCAGGGCGAGGTGTGTGGTGACCCTCTTATCCCTGATGGGACGATGCTCCAGCCTCAAGACAACAGTCCTCATTTTTCCAGGGCTTTATTTACCTCGTCCCTTAAATACCTAGCTATTATCTCCCTCGATCTCCCCTTTCTACCCTTCCCTGTGAACTTAGTGTCCACCAGCCTGAGGGTCTCGAGTTTGTCCAGTGAGCGATAAAATTTGGTGTAGCTCTGCTTAGTTTTCCCTTTGAAGACCTCGTAGAGCTCTCCAGAGTTCATTCTACCAGT
>CAZDSM010000195.1:0-3720 GCA_964508205.1 Candidatus Hydrothermarchaeota archaeon
CCACCATTTTTTCACCTTCTTTACCTTATGTCAACTCTCCCTGTTGGAGTTAATAATAATATTATGTTAATAATATTATAATAATGTAAGTTCCCTCATAATAGATAATAATATATCTTCCTGGAGGTATTATTGTGGTCGAACGGTGTGCTTTATGGCAGAAGGTTCAAAGAAGAGATAAGTTCTATTGTCAATATTGCGGTATGGATGGATTGAAGGATTTTGATACCTATTACCCTTTTGAGGTCGATCATGTCAAACCAGAGTCGTATGGGGGTACTGATACCATGGATAACTTAGTAAGCTGTTGTCCAACATGCAATTCTCTAAAAGGCCGAAAAGACTTTGATTCATTTGAGGAAGCCAAGAAATATATTGCAAGAAGAAGAAAAGAAGAGGAAACCCGATGGGGTGAGTATTCTTTTTCCTATAAATCTTGGTTGGCAGAATTAAGAAAATAGTTTATTAATAGTGCGAAGAAACATTATATCATGCCCCTCGGCTTAGCGGTCATTCAAGACCTGGCAGTCGTGCTAATTCTCGCCTTCTTAGCAGCGGCTTTTTTCGCTCATCGCAACCAGCCTGTAATCCTGAGCTATCTACTGGTCGGCGCCCTAATCGGCCCCAGCGCCCTCGGGATAGTTTCAAATTTAGATGTTATCAACCTCTTCGCGGACCTGGGCATAATCCTGCTCATGTTCTCCATTGGCCTGGAGTTCAACCTCAACAGGCTTAAGCGCGTGGGCGCTGTAGCTGTGTTCGCCGGTACCATGGGGATGCTGTTCATGCTGGGACTGGGGAATATGATCGGTCAAACCCTCGGATGGCCCTCCACAGACTCCATCTTCCTCGGGGGTATCCTGGCCATAAGCAGCACCGCGATAATCGCGAAGATGCTCAGGGATATGAGGAGCTTCAACAAGGAATACGCCCAGATAATCATCGGAATACTGATAATCCAAGATATCGGCGCTGTCATACTCCTCACCTTCTTCGGAGGTGTGGCTACTCTATCAACCTTTAACCTTCAGAACGTCCTCCTCACGATCTTCAACATCTTCCTTTTCTTCCTCATCACCCTGCCCATCGGCATAAGATTCGTGCCCAGAGTAGTGGATTGGATACGGGTAAAAATAGGTTCCAACGAAATCCTCCTCCTGACCTCCCTCGGGTTCTGCTTCGGCCTGGCGATATTCTCCAGCAGCCGGGGATTCAGCGTAGCCTTAGGAGCTTTCATGGCCGGCGTTATCCTCGCGGAGTCCAGCTACGACTATGAGATAAGGACGATAATACGGCCTATAAGGGACATGTTCACCACCATATTCTTCGTGAGCATAGGCATGCTTCTGGACCTGATTATACTGAGGAATAACCTCCTCATAGCCCTCTTCGTTTTTCTCGTCATCGCCCTCGGAAGGGTTCTCAGTTGCGGCCTCGGCACGTATCTCAGCGGGTACGGCGGTCGAACCTCGATGTACGTAGGCATAGGATTAATACCTCTGGGAGAGTTCTCCTTGATAATGGCCAAGCAGGGCCATGACCTTGGTATCGTCGACCCAGTGTTATACCAGGTAACCGTTGCAACCACAATCTTTAGCATAGCTGCCACACCCTACCTCCTCAAATCCACCCCCTCCCTTACAAAGGGGATTGACCTCGCAACTCCCCTGATTATAAAGGAGTTTCTAAAGTACCTCACCTCCGGGGTTACCCTAGCAAGTCGGCAACTGCAGTTCGATACTGAGGTCGCTAAAACCTTCAAAAACAAGTTCCTTGACATCGTAATTAACATCCTCGTGATAGTAACCATATGGCCCCTCGTCTTCAGCGTGAGCGGGTATGTGCCCCAGTTACCTGTTGACTGGCTAGATGTTAAAACCGCTTCAATCCTCGTGGCAATAATCCTATCCCTGCCTTCCGTATACATAATCCTCATGAGAATTCAAGGGCTCATCGATTTATTTCTCGAAGTCCTGGGGGAAAAATTCGAGCTCTTCAGCCTACAAGTGGTCAGGAACGCAATCCGAAACGTCAGCTTCATCTTCATAGGTATAATAATCGCTATAAACATCTTTCCTCTGCTGATGGTGGGAATCGCAAAATACAACTACGTCATCCTTGGATTCCTCTTCGTAGCCATCGCCTCCGGGGGATACCTGTTCTGGCAGACGATAACCAGATTCCAGGTGGAAATGGATGGCATGATAAGACGTACGGTGCTGACCCAAGAGAAAAAGAAAACCATGAGAAGTCATCGGCGGAGGATGATGGAGTCCCTTTTTGAAGGGATAATGGAGAACAGGATACTGGACCAAGTAGAGATAGGTGAGAACTCCCCCATCATCGGCAAGAGCATCGCGAAGACAGAGCTGCGCTCCCGCACGGGCACAACGATCCTCAGCATCGAGAGGCACGGGGACATAATAAACAACCCCAGCGCCAAGGAGGTCCTGCAATCAGGGGATCTAGTGGTGTTAATGGGAAACCCCGAGGAGAGGGAGCTGGCGAAGAGAATCCTGACCGGGGAATAAGTATCAATGCTCAAACAACTGTGTTAGCACCAAAAGCACGGCCGCGCCGAAGAGAACCGAGAACACAACCTTGACATTGAAACGGCGGTGCGCCTCAAGGAGGAGGTCTCCCACACCGATATATATGAAGCTCCCAGCGACAAAGGCTAATATAGCCTCGTAGAGGTGGGGGGAAATAATGCCCGATAAGAGGGCGCCGAAGGGATACATAGCCCCTGCGAAGACTAGGGTGGCCATTATCTGGGGGAACCTGAAGCCAGCGTCGCGCATGAGCACCGCGGTTGTAATGCCCTGAGGGATCTCGTGGGCTATGACCGCGATGGTTATTAGGATCCCCAGCATCGGGTCTGTGAGGTACCCAATGGCTATGCCTATGCCGTCCACGACATTATCCGCGGACATCCCCACAGCTGCGACCCAGCCCATGTTGTGGGTCTCGCATTCCTGCTCACCGCAGGAGTGGAGCATGACGGCTTTCTCCAGAATATAGAAGATGAAGAAACCAAGGCCCAGGTAGAGATAATTATTGGCCACATCGCTCTCAGGGAGTAATTCAAAGAAGGCGGTAGCAATAACTATTCCCGAGGCGAAGCCAACTATGTATCTTGTGCCAATGGTATTAATCCTGGGGTGGAGAATTAAGAGGCCACTGAGGATGTCCGATAAGGCAGCGACAATCGCAAGGTAAAGGAACATCAGGCCCAGACCTCTTTTATCCCTCCTTTGCTGCACTGAAGGCATGTGCCCCTGCCTGAATCGTAGTGCAACGTGCATGCCCGCCTACCGCAGAGCTGGCAGGTCTTTATAAAACCCACGTTCCCGCAGATATCGCAGATGCCTGAAATCATTTCCTAGGTATACCCCACTGCTCAAGGGCTGTTTTTAGCTCCTTGTGTTCTTTTGCGTGATCCTCAAGGGGTATCTTTGATATTGTCGCCTCCAAAGCCAGACGCATGGCCCTCGCCCCAGCTGCCGCTCCATTCTTATGGCCGAAAATTCCGCCTCCTGCTAATATCAGAGCATCTTCTCCCAGGAGACGGTAGTTCTCAGGGACCTTGCCTGGGTGCTGACCCCCTGAGGAAACAGGCAGCGCTGGTTTTAAATGTCCCCATTTCATGGTTAGAGCGTCAACCGACTGCATAACCGACTGCACGTCCTCGTAGAGCTTGCCGAGAACCGCACCTGCGTG
>CAZDSM010000196.1:0-2772 GCA_964508205.1 Candidatus Hydrothermarchaeota archaeon
AGACCAGAGCTGGAGCTGAAGGTCGAAGAAGGGGTAATCAAGGGGGTGAAGGTATTGTGCGACGCCCCCTGCGGTAACACGCGCTATGCTGCGAAGAGGCTCCTTGGAGCAGGGATTGGGCGGGCCTCTTTGCTGGCGCAACAGTACCACCACCAGTACCCCTGCCTCGCCTCATCTATAAAGGACAAACGCGCCCATGACAATATAATGAATAGGGCAGGCAGAATATTGGAAAATGAAATAAAGAGAAGCCTCCACCTTACCATCTGAAGCGGAGGTCTGTCCTCGCAAATTCTGGACCGTATATGTAGCTGTCGATGTGCTTGTAAGTCATCTCTATTCCTGTCTTTTCAAAGAATTTCTCCCAGCCGATGCGGTTTATCCACTCTCTGATTCTCTCCCATTTTCTTGCATCCTTTTTCCAGGTGTTAACTATTTTTGTCACCGCTTCAACCGCCTCCTTCCACTCAGGGGGATTGTTTGGAATGTACGGGATGACAATTCTGCCGAGTTCGGGTCCGCTTCCAGTGTTTCCAGCCTTTCCTCCAACAGCTACTGCGAAGCCATCGGTATCCGGGTCTCCGGTGAGGATTGCCTCGCAGTGCATAGTGCAGGCGCCGCAGTGAATGCATCTCTTCGGATCGATTTCGACGCTGTATTTCCCCTTAGGTCTAATCGCACCGGTGGGACATTGAGCGATAACCGTGGGCCTCTCGCAAATTCCCATGTTCTCATCTATAACGTTAGGTATGTCCCTGTGCACCCCTATTATTCCTATATCTCCCATCAGGGCTTCTTCGATGTTCGAGCATGCTGCTATGTTTATCTTAAGCCACGCTGGTAGTTGCTGGTTTTTAAATTCAGTATAGAAGGCGTCTCCAAGGGCCTTCGCAATCCCGGGTGAATCAGTAGCCGGTAGGTTGCAGTGGATCCAAGCCGGGCAGGCAAGGGGGTTGTGGAAGGAGTTGCCAGTACCGCCTACCGGAAATCCCTTCTTATCAAGATCATCGATAAGGGCGTCTATTTTCTTCGGGTACACATCGACGAATTCCAGGGAATTCCTCTGGGTCACCCTGAAGTAACCTCCAGAGTATTTATCTGCGAGGTCGCACATCTCAAGCATGGTACTTGTGCTCACCCTAGCCGGGGGCATTCCCACACGAACCGTGTAGCATTCCTCTCCGTTTTCAGTGATGTGCTTCAGCACCCCAGGCTTAACAATTTCGTGGGTCTTCCATTTCCCATAGTTCTTTTTTATAACAGGGGGCAGGTTTTCCATATAATGAGGTACTCCGACTCCACCTAATTGCTCCATTGTCGTCACCTCCTCAGCTCCTCTTCCTTCCAGTGGTAGAAGATGTTACGCCTCGGTGAGATTACGTTCTGAGCAGTTGGGGTTACTCCGCACCATTCCAGGACCTTGTCCCATCCCACGCGATGAATCATATCACCAATCCTCTCTTTTTTCTTGCCGTGCTCGTCGTAAACCTCAACGATTCTATCGTAAACCTCTATCAATTCTTTGTAATCGGGCGGAATAGCTTTGATGAAGGGCACCAGTACCTTTCCCTTCATCGGCCCGTATTTTCCCTTCATTTTCCCACCAATGGTTATTGCCACTCCTCTTTCATCACCTGGTCTAATAGCAGGAACTCTATTTATGCAGTACATGCAGTGCATGCAGGCATCTTTATCTATCATGAGCCGTGCTCCGTCCCAACTCAAGGCGTCGCTTGGGCAATTCTTGCAGACATCTTCAATGTCACCGCCTTTATCAACCCACTCTTTGAGGTCTTTTTGACCGACCTTTGGAGCATCTCTGAAAACCCCTATAATGCCCACATCTGCATGGAGCTGGGCCTTGGAGCACTCGTTTGGACAGCCAGAAATCTTGGTCTTAATCTTGTAGGGAAATCGCGGATATTGAATATCGTCAATGTAGCGTATCATCATAAAATAGCGCAGTCCCATGGCATCGATTAGGGCGTTCTCGCACCTTGCAGCTCCAATGCAATCCGGGATATTCCTTATTGCATCACCGGCAGAACCAACATCGTAACCGATTTTGTTTAGTTCCCTGGTGGCGTTTTCCAGCCCTTCATCGTCTTTAAAGCCGCAGATTTCTATGTTGCTATTGGTGGTGTGAACATGGAGGGAGCCGTCTCCATAGGTATCTGCGATTTTGCATATTTTTCTGAAGGCGTCGCTCGTGTAAAAACCACCGCAGGCGCCAAGAACCCTCATCAGGGGGGACTCCTTGATAATATCAGGCCTTTTGGACGCCCTGGCAATAGAGCCGGAGCCCAGTCCAGGCACGGCGGACATACCACCGTGCCCCCACTGAGTTATTTTTTCTTTCATAGCATTCTCATACATGAATATAGGATATCTAGTGCGCTTCAATTCTTTCCCGTGGCTGGGCCAAGGACCTTTGCATAATTCATCGACTAAAGGCGTTTTCGATCCCATGAATATACCCTGTTTGATTTTTTTACAATTTTCATTGGACAATTGTCCGATATTTTTTTATAATATCAGACATTTAAAGCGCCATATAAATTTAACGATGAGGAAAATAATGGATAGTTCTGCCGACGAAGAGCTAGTTGAAAAAATAAATGAATTTTCTCCTGACCTGCTTGGTTTTAGAACAATGACTTTTTACAGAACATTTTTTCACGAAGCTATAGATGTCATAAGAAAAGCAAATATAACTACGCCAATTATAGTTGGAGGACCCTACCCTACAGCATCACATGTCGATGTTTTACA
>CAZDSM010000197.1:0-8463 GCA_964508205.1 Candidatus Hydrothermarchaeota archaeon
GGAAAAATCATCCAAAAGCTTAGGAACCTCTTTATCACAGGCCTGGTAATATTCATCCCCCTGGCCGTAACCATTTACGTCCTCTGGATTACCTTCAACTTCCTCGATGGATTCCTGAAGCCCTTGGTGGCAGCGGTCTACGGCAAAGCTATCCCTGGCATAAGCCTCCTGGTGACCCTTTTTTTAATCCTGGCCATCGGAGCATTCACCAGAGCAGCTATCGGCAAGAGTATATTCGATTACCTGGACAAGGGCGTCCTGCGGATACCGATCGTGAGGAGCATTTACTCCACGATAAAGAGTGCCAGCACAGCTTTTCTAATGCCCAAGCAAGGGGGTTTCAAAAGCGTCGTCCTCGTCGAGTACCCCCGAAAAAGATCCTATGCCCTGGCCTTTACCACAGGCTTATCTGCCGGCGAGGTCCAGGAAAAGACTGCTGAAAAAACAGTTAACGTCTTTGTACCCACATCCCCCAACCCAACCTCTGGTTTCTTCCTGATGGTTCCTGAGAAGGACCTCATATCCCTAAATATGTCGGTGGAGGAGGCCCTGAAATTTGTGGTCTCCGGCGGACTGTCGAAATGAGGCTTGACAGGCGTCACCCTCGGTACGAGTCCCTGAAGCAGAGGGGGGCATTGATAAAAGGACATGAGGATGGCGTAACAGCCCTCACGGGTTTGATTGCCCACGGCAGAGGCGAAGCCTATGATTACATCCTGGGCGAGAAAACCATTTCCCCAGCGAGGAAGGCGATTAAGGCGGCCTCTGCCCTCCTAATCTTCGCCTCCAAACCCGTTATCTCTGTGAACGGCAATACCGCAGTGCTCTGTCCCAGGGATCTCGTGGAGCTTGCCGACGCCTGTGATGCGAAGCTGGAGATAAACCTATTTCACCGCTCAAGGGAGCGGGCCAGGAAGATAGGGGCTGTTTTAAAGGGCCACGGTGCCAAGGAAGTCCTGGGGATAGAGTCGGAAAAGGAAATACCAGGCATAGCGAGCGATCGGAGATGGGTAGCGGAAGATGGAATTTATTCAGGTGATGTTGTCCTCGTACCCCTCGAAGATGGTGATAGGACCGAGGCCCTTATCGAAGCCGGTAAAAAAGTGATTACCATAGATTTAAACCCATTTTCCAGGACCGCTAGGGCCGCTAACATAACCATCGTGGACAACATCGTTCGAGCTGTGCCTTTGCTTATTAAGGAGGTAGGGGACCTTAAAAAAAAGAATCCCAGGGTGCTCAGAAAGCTGATTGCAACCTTCGATAACAATAAAAATTTGAAATATATTATCGCCTATATCGGTGAAGTCCTGGGTTAATTCGAAAGAGTTTTATTCCAGCCCAAGCATTATAGCTCCCTGAGGGTTCTACCATGAAATTCTTCAGATTACGGGAGCTGAGCAGGGAAGATATAGCAGAGCTGGTCGATAGATCAGAGGATCTAGAGGAAGTTTATCCCGTGGTGAGGGATATCATTGAGGACGTAAAATCCAGGGGCGATGAGGCTCTCCGTTATTACTCGAGAAAATTCGACGATGCCGTTATAACCGATCTTCGCGTGAGGGATGAGGAGTTTAAGGAGGCAGTGGAGGATGCGAATTCCCAGGTAAAAAAGGCCCTCATGAAAGCGATAGAGAACATTCGCGCCTTCCATGCGCGTCAGTCAAGGGACGCCTGGACATGGGAGAAACCCGGCGTAACCTTGGGGCAGGTTTCCCGCCCCCTTGGGCGGGTCGGCTGCTATATCCCTGGCGGGCGGGCGACCTATCCTTCTACCGTTTTAATGACTGTAATCCCTGCCCAAGTGGCTGGGGTTGAAGAAATAGTCTGCGTCACTCCCCCGGACAATAAAGGCATGGCCAATCCAATTGTACTGCTCGCGTGCGATATCCTCGGCGTGAGGGAGGTCTACAAGGTAGGGGGAGCCCAGGGAATCGCGGCCCTTGCCTATGGTACTGAGAGCATACCCGGGGTGGGTAAAATCGTCGGCCCTGGCAACGTCTATGTTACGGCTGCCAAGAGCCTCGTATCAGATAGAGTGGCGATAGACTTCCCAGCTGGTCCCAGCGAGGTCCTTATCATCGCGGATGAAACCGCTAATCCACGGTATATTGCTCTGGATATGCTAGCTCAAGGCGAGCACGACCCTAGAGCGAGATGCGTTCTAATAACTACATCACAGCCCTTAGCTGAGGAAGTCATGAGGGAACTCAAAGCCTCCTCCTCGGAGGAAAAGGCGGTCATCCTCGTGACAGAGAAAGTGGAGGAGGCCCTGGATTTAGCAAACCAGTACTCCCCTGAGCACCTGGAGGTGCTCGTCAAGGAACCAGAGGCCCTGCTGGAGGGAATAAAAAACGCTGGCTCCATCTTCCTGGGCGAGTACACACCAGTTGCCCTCGGGGATTATGCCTCCGGAACCAATCACGTTCTCCCCACCGGGGGGATGGCGAAAGTTTATTCTGGCCTGAGCGTCCGTGATTTTCTTAAGACAATGTCCTATCAGAAATTCGACAGAGAGGCCTTAAAAGAGCTTGCAGACGTTGTAACAACCCTCGCGGAGCTAGAGGGCTTGAGGGCCCACGCGGAGAGCGTCAGAAAGAGGATAGAGAAGTAAAATGAAGCGAAAATACTCTAACGAGATAACGCCAGTGGACAATGGAAGCGCTGTGGCAGTGGCTGGCTGGGTGCATGATGTCCGTGACCTTGGCGGCCTTCGCTTCCTTCTCCTCAGAGATAAGGTAGGTATTATTCAAGTCACCCTCCCAAAGAAATACATCCACAAGGAGATCTTCGAGGCAAGCGGAAAGCTCGTGAAGGAGAGCGTTATCTCCGTCGAGGGGGAGGTTAAGGCTGAGGCAAAAGCTCCCGGGGGTTACGAGATCATCCCATCGAGTATTAGCGTCTTGAGCACCGCGGCCATGCCCCTGCCCCTCGACCCAACGGGCAAAGTTTTCGCTAACATCGATACCCGCCTCGACAATCGCGTAATGGACCTCCGACGGGAGGAGATAAGGGCGATATTTAGGGTCCGCGACGCAGCCCTCGAGGCTGGGAGGCAGTACCTGCGCACCAATGATTTTATTGAAATACACACCCCGCGGATAATCTCAACCACCTCTGAGGGAGGTACAGAGCTCTTTCCCATCGCGTACTTCGAGAAGGAGGCCTTTCTGGCCCAGTCACCCCAGCTCTACAAGCAGATGATGATGAGCACAGGCATGGACCGCGTCTACGAGATTGCAACGTACTTCCGGGCCGAGGAGCACAACACTGTCTGGCATCTCAACGAGATAACCGCCATCGACTGCGAGATGGCCTTCATCAAGGACGAGCAGGACGTTCTGCGGGTCATCGAGAACCTCATAGCGGCGATGATTAAAGGCGCCATGAGTAGTGCCGGTGGTGAGCTTAAAAAACTCAACAAGAAGCTTCTAGTCCCGAAACTCCCCCTGCTTAGGCTGACATATGCTGAAGCCCTGCAAATCCTTGAGGAACATGGGATGCATGTGCCCTGGGGCGAGGACTTGACCACTGAGGCTGAGAAAAAGCTCGGCAAGGCGTTGAAGGAGCGGGGCCATGAACTATATTTCGTAACCAAGTATCCCTTGAAGATAAAGCCCTTCTACACCATGCCCAGCGATGACCAAAAGTACTCGAATTCCTTTGACCTCGAATTCAAGGGCAGGGAGATAATCTCTGGGTCCCAGCGTATCCACGACTACGATATGCTGGTGAAGCGGATAAAAGCGAAGAAACTCAATCCCAGTAATTTCTCTTATTATCTTGACGCCTTCAAATATGGTATGCCATCCCACGGCGGTTTTGGCCTGGGAATAGAGCGCTTCGTCACCCTGCTCCTGGACCTGCCCAACGTTCGCGAATCTGTGCTCTTCCCCAGAGACAGGAAACGATTAGAGCCCTGACTCTGCATTTTGAATTTTTCACCCTACTTTTTACACAGAAAGCACTTTTTACACAAAGCCACAGTAAGCAAAACCTTTATATAGTAACATACTACTGTCTACTACTACTGATAGTAATGAATTACAAAACCATACAGGTAACTCCCAAGGAATACGAGCTCTTGATGAAGCTCTACGGCTATCTTATGCGGTGGGGTACCAAGAGCATCGAGGAAGTAGGCGAGGAGTTCAACGTCGACGAGACCCTGAAGGAACTCGAGCGCAGTACCCTCGCCAAGGGAGCGGTAGCAGGCTTAGCCATAGCCCTGGCCCTGCATCTTTTGAAGAAGGGGGAGAAAGCATGATTCGCATATCCAAGATACGCATGAAGAACTTCAAGTCCTTCAAGCAGGCGACGATACCAGTGCCCAAGGGCTTCACAGCCATAGTAGGTCCTAATGGAAGTGGCAAGAGCAACATCGTAGACTCTATATGCTTTGTTTTAGGCAGGAGCTCCGCTAAGAGCCTTCGAGCAGAGCGTTTTTCTGATCTCATTTTCAACGGAGGCAAGAAGGAGAAACCAGCCAGCAAGACAGAGGTCAGTCTATACCTGGACAACTCAGCCCTCGAAATACCCTACGACGCTAAGGAGATAAAGATAACCAGGAGCATCTACACCACAGGCACCAGCGTCTACCGCCTCAATGGCAAGCGCACCACGCGCACCGAGATCCTAGAGGTCCTCTCTTCCGCGAATATCCGGCCAGACGGCCACAACATCGTCCTCCAGGGGGATATCATCAGTATAATAGAGATGAACTCTGTGGAGAGGCGCGGCATAATAGATGAGATTGCGGGCATAGCGGAGTACGATGAAAAGAAGAGGAAGGCCCTCCGCGAGCTCGAGAAGGTAAGCGAGAACATCTCAACCATGGAAGCGGTGCTGAGCGAGGTACGGGAGAACCTGGAAAAGCTGGAGAAGGAGAAGGATGATGCAATACGACACAGCCATCTGAGGGACGAGATAAAGCGCAATAAGGGCATAGTGTTCACCTCAAAGAACCTGTCCCTCACAAAGAATATAGCTGGGTTCGAGGGCGAAATAAACCACATGGAGAATGCAAGCCAGCGGGCGAACAAGCACCTCAACATCCTGCAGGTGAAGCGGGAGGTAAAGAAGAAGGAACTCGAGAAACTCAACAGTGAGATAATCACCAAGGAGGAGACCGAGAACTTCGAGGTCTTCCGGGAGATAGAGAGGACCAAGAACCTCCTCGCAGCCCTGGAGGAGAAAACCCGAAACGCTCAGGACAGGCTGGAGTCATTGGAGGATGAGCGGAAGAAGGGTAATTTAAACATCTCCGGCATCTTTCAGGAAATCAAGGATTATCAAGCCTTGAATAAGAAACTCGCTGTCCAGGTAGCAGAGATCGAAAAGAAGATCTCAAAGGCAAAGGCCCTGGTGGAGGAGAAATATGCCAGCCTATCTCCAGAGGATGACGGCATCAGGGACAAGCGGGACCAGCTCCTCGATGCCAGGACGCGCCTTGAGGAGGAGCAGGACAAGTTCCTGGATGCCGAGAAGAAAAAATCCCTTCTGCAGGAGCGCTTGCTCAGCAAGGAAGTGTTTTTTGACGAACTTCAGGGGGAGATACGCACCCTGAAGCAGGAGCTCGAGGACGCCATCACCAATAAGAGACAGGCCACAGCCCAAAAGAAGTCAATAGAAACCGAGCTCGACAAAGACTACCATAGGAAGAGGGATCTAATCGATGAGAGGATCGAGGTCAAAACAAACCTCGACAGGGTAGGCGTCCTCCTTGACCACAAGGTTGAGGAGCTCGCGCGCCTTGAGGCTAGATATGGGGTCATGGAGGAGGCCACTAAGAGGCGAACCAGTAGCAAGGCAGTGGAAGCCGTCCTCAAGCTCAGGGACCAGGGGGCCCTCAAGGGGGTCCACGGAACCATAGGGGAACTAGGCAAGGTGAGCCCCACCTATACCAAAGCCCTTGAAATAGCTGCTGGGAAGGGATTGAGTTTCCTCGTCGTTGAGGACGAAGGTGTGGCAGAGAAGTGCATCACCCATTTAAAACAAGGGCATATCGGGAGGGCTACTTTCCTGCCTCTTAAAAAATTAAAATCCGCTCCTCCCTCCAGGGAGGCGTCCAGAATAGCTAAATCCGCCAGGGGCTTCGCCCTAGATTTAATACGGTTTGACGAAAAATTCAGGAAAGCCTTTGCCACCGTCTCCAGAAACACCGTCGTAGTCAATGACCTAGCCTTCGCGAAGCGTGCTATCGGCAGGGCCAGAATGGTCACCCTCGACGGTGATTTAATCGAGCCCTCGGGCATAATGAGCGGCGGCCATTACCGGAGCGCTCAAGAAGGGTTCAAGGAGCTCGACAAATCCAGGCAGAGGCTTCACGCCCTCGGGGCGGAGGTGGTGGGATTAAAGGAAGAGAGGACGCGACTCACCAACGAGGACGCCCGCATCCAGGAGAAACTTCAGGAGCTTAACGCCCAGGAGCTGGAAAACACCGGGGAGTTGGAGGCCCTAGCGGAGAGGCTCAGGACCCTCGAAGGCAATATTACCACCCTTCGGAAGAGCATAGCCGAGAGGGAGGTGCTCCTCAAGGAAGCAAACTCGGAATTAAAGGAGCTCAAGAGGGACGTCGCCTCTATGCAGAAGTCGACATCGGCCCTTTTCACCGTTATACGTAAAATCCAGGTTGAGAAGGAGGGCCTCGAAAACGAGCTGTCCATGACTCAGGCTGAGGAGCTCATGGTTGAGATGAAGGCTTTGGAAGCAGATGTCTCAGGTCTGAAGGAGGGGGGGGACGATCTTCGTAACCAGATACGCATCAACGAGTCGAGGGTTGAGGAAATCCTCACTCCAAGGATAAAGGAGCTCCAGGGGCACCTCTCAGCCCTCGCCGAGGAATCCTCATGCTTGGAAACCAACCTTGAATCTCGTATGGAGAAAAAATCTGAGGTGGAGGCTCAGCTTTCCACCATGGAGGAGAGGAAGAGAAAGGTATCAACTGGCATCGAATCCCTTAAAGCCAAGCGCGAGGGCCAGGTCAAAGCAGTGGATAAGATCATGGATAAAATCCGGGGCATTCGGCAGAGAATTGAGGACATGGCACGGAGTAGGGAGCGCTCCCGTATCGAGAAGGCAAAGCTCGAGACCAAGTTGGAGGAGGTGCAGAAGGACCTCGAGGCCTTCGCTGATATAACCGTTGACCTAACCGAACCCATCGATACGGCGGACCTCGAGAAGGAAACCGCCAAGATGGAGGCTGAATTGGAGTCCCTGGAACCTATAAATATGCGCGCAATTGAGGATTATGAGGAAGTAAAGGAGAAATTCGATAAGCACAACTCCCGCGTGGAGGTGCTCCTCGCGGAGAAGGAGGCTATCCTCAAGCTCATGGATGAGATAGAGCACAGGAAGAAAGTGGTGTTCATGGAGGTCTTCGAGTGCGTGGTAGCAAATTTCAGGGGAATCTTCGAAAGGCTTTCTCCAGGGGGCAGTGCTGACCTGCTACTAGATGAGGATGATCCCCTGGATGGAGGACTCCAAATACAAGCGAGACCAGAGGGCAAGAACCCGCGGTACATCGAGCTCATGTCTGGTGGCGAAAAAACCCTCACGGCCCTCAGCTTCATCTTCGCTATCCAGCGTTTTCAACCAGCACCCTTCTACATCCTCGATGAGATAGACATGTTCCTCGACGACGACAATGTGCGCAAAGTCTCGGAGCTCATCCAAGAATCTTCCGCAGGGGATCAGTTCATAGTCGTCAGCCTCAGGAGCAGCCTCATGGCCAGTGCTGGCCAGCTCTTTGGGATTTCCAACGAAGACGGCGTAAGTAAGATAATAGGAGTGGAGTTGGAGGAAATTGCAGCCTGAACTGGACCCCATAGACATGCTTGTTGACCTTGTTCTCAGGGACGAGATGGATCCCTGGGACATCGACATCGTCAGCCTCGCTAATCGCTTCCTCGAGGAAGTTCGCAGGATGGTCAAGATAAACCTCCGCCTCTCCGGCAAAACCCTGCTTACTTCCTCCCTCCTCCTCAGGATGAAGTCCGAGAACCTCATGCCTGAGGAAAACGGGCACAATGGCCACAACGGCCACGAGGACTACAGCTGGGAGGACGGCGCTCACTACGACGGCGATGCCGGCTATAATATTCCCTCCTTACCAGTGCCATTGCGTCGCCGCGCGGAGCGCAAAGTAAACCTCTTCGAGCTCGTCGAAGCCCTGCAGCGTGCCCTCAGCGAGGAGATGATAAAGAAGAACTTCCCTCCCAAGCCCAGGGCAAAGTCAAAGCTCATTATTAAAGTCGACGAGGAAACCGTTAGGGAGAAGATTCTCACCCTCTACGACCGCCTCCAGAAACTCGCCAAAGACAGGGAGGTGATACGGTTCAATGAGCTCCTCATCGAGCAAACACGCCGCCACATCATTGAGGTCCTCCTATATTTACTCTACCTCGACTCCCAGGGGAAGCTCATCATCTGGCAGAAGGAGCTTTTTGGCGAGATCTTCATAAC
>CAZDSM010000198.1:0-1996 GCA_964508205.1 Candidatus Hydrothermarchaeota archaeon
ACAGAATAATGGAGCTTCGCTTTAAAAGGGGTGACGAAGGCTATGTCCTAATAGCAGAGCTCTTCGGTAAGGGGAATATCCTCCTTACAAAGGAGAACTACCGAATCCTGGCGGTAATGCGCCCTCAGCGCTTTAAGGCCAGAGCACTAGTCGGTAAGGAAACATACTCATCGCCTCCCCAGAAGCTCAACCCCTTCGCGATGTCCGCTGGGGAGCTGGTAAGGGCGGTGGAGGAGTCGAAATCTGATCTCATTAGGACTCTTGCTTCAGGGATTGGATTAGGTGGATTATACGCAGAAGAGTTGTGCCTCCGCGTGGAGGTTGAAAAGGGCAGGGAGGTCATAGATGAAGATGAGGCTGCAAAGCTGTTGAAGGTCCTCCATGAGCTGAAAAAGGTGATAGGCTGCGAAGCTTTCATTGTATTCGATAAGGAGCCCATGGATGTGGTACCTCACAGGCTTTTTAAATACGCTGATAAGGAGGCGATGTCCCTCCCATCTTTTAACCAAGCCTTAGACGAGTACTACACCAAGTACGAGGTTACGCGGATTGAGGGCGTAAGGGATAAAAAATATAATGAACGGCTGGGCCTATATGAGTCCAGGTTAGCAGATCAGAGGGATGCCCATGAGAAATTTACGACAGAAGTGAAGAGGTACAGAGAGCTGGGAGACCTCATCTACGGGGAGTTCAATCAGGTCAAAGATATCATCAGAACCCTTTCCGAAGCGAAGCGTTCATTGAAATGGAAGGAGATAATCGAGAAGATCGAGGAGGGGCGAGGCCAGATCAGGGAGGCGGATTCAATCAAAAAAATACTGCCGAAGGAGGGGGCCTTGATAGTCGCACTAGGGGGTAATAGGGTCAGGCTCGATATTAAAAAAACTGCTGCTCAGAACGCCGATTTTTATTATAAGAAAAGTAAGAAAGCCAGGGATAAAATAGTCGGTGTTGAAAAAGCTATAGCAGAAACAGAGGCTAAGATAAGGGAGATTAAAGAAGATGGAAAGAAATCTATTATAGTTGAGGACGGAAAGCCAAAAAAGAGGGTTAAGAGGAAAAAAGAATGGTATGAGAAGTTCAGGTGGTTTGTCTCCAGCTACAGCTTCCTGGTTTTGGGTGGCAGGGATGCTACTTCTAATGAAGTGCTGGTTAAGAAGCACATGAGCGCGGATGATATCTTCGTCCACGCTGATATACACGGCGCCCCGGCTGTAATAGTCAAGGCTGCGGGCAAGAGCATCCCAGAGTCCACAATAGACCAGGCCTATGATTTCGCGGCCTCCTACTCAAAAGCCTGGAAGCACAACCTCGCTGCCTTGGACGTTTACTGGGTCACGCCTGAGCAGGTGAGCAAGTCCTCTGAGCACGGGGAGTTCATAGCCAAGGGGGGCTTTGTGGTACGCGGGAAGAGGAACCTTGGTAAAGGGAAGGTGGAGCTGGGCATAGGGGTGCAGGTCAAAGGGGAAGGTCTCATGATAATCGCAGCTCCTCTATCAGCTATCACGAAAACAGCAGCATACTGGGTTAAATTAGTGCCTGGGAGGTTAAAGAGCAAGGAGACGGCTGAGAAGGTAAAGGCGTTGCTGATTGAAACTGCTAAGGAAGATGACAAGAAAAAAATAAGAGGAATCGCATTAACGGATTTTCAAGCTTTCCTACCCTCAGGAGGCTGCGAGGTTTTGAGGCGCTCGTAGGCCTTTTTCAAATTTTCAGGCACCTTATGAAACTCGGTCTTAAGCTTCAGCAGTTCCTCATATTTCTGGGTGAATAATGCAGCATTTACTTTCTCCTCATCGGAGAGGGTTCCCAGATATCTTTTAATCAATTCATCCTTCTTGCCACCTAGTTTGAGGCCTTTTTCTCTGAGGAGGTCCTTTATCTCCGGTACCTTCTTTTTTCGAAGCTCGACTTCCTTGCCGCGGAGGATTTCCTGGAGCTTGGCGATGCTTTCCCTGAACTCGTATTCTATTAATCTACTAGTCTTGGTGTTCAC
>CAZDSM010000199.1:0-10656 GCA_964508205.1 Candidatus Hydrothermarchaeota archaeon
CTCAATGCCAAGTCTGTGTAACGCCTCAACGGCCTCCTTAGAGTTCTCCTTCAGGGTATCGGCTACCGCTATGATGCCAGCTGCCTTGTCGTCGATGGCGATGAGCATGGCTGTCTTGCCCTGGCGCTCGAGCTCCTCCATCCTGCCTTCCAGGGATTCTGTTTTTATTTTATTATCAACCATCAGCTTCCTCGTGCCCAAGAGGATTTCCTTACCATCGATTCTCGCCTTTATGCCGTGACCCGGAATAGCATCAAAGGTCTCAGCATCTTTCAGGTTTACTCCCCTGTCCTTCGCGCCCTTGACGATGGCCTCTCCAAGGGGATGCTCAGATCCCTTCTCAGCGATGGCGGCAAACCGCAACACCTTCTCTTCAGCCCCCTCATTGACCGAAATCACGTCGGTAAGGGAGGGTTCGCCCTTCGTGAGGGTTCCTGTTTTGTCTAAAATAATCGTTTTTATCTTGTGTGCTGTCTCTAAGCTCTCACCACCCCTTATCAGGACGCCGCTCTCCGCGCCTTTGCCGGTGCCCACCATTATCGCCGTTGGTGTGGCTAAGCCCAGGGCGCAGGGGCAGGCTATGATGAGAACTGCGATGAATATGGTCATGGCGAAGATGAAGGGGGTTATCTGAAGATACGTGCTGAGCAAGCTACCAGAAAGAAAGTTGTTACCGGCGTAGTACCACAAAAGCGCAGCTAGTATGGCTATAGCTATGACGATGGGCACGAAGATGCCGGCGATTTTGTCTGCAAGCCTCTGGATCGGAGCCTTGGAGCCCTGGGCTTCCTCCACGAGTTTTATAATCTGCGCCAAAACCGTATCCTTACCTACCTTCGCCGCCTTGAACTTGAAGCTCCCAGTCTTGTTTATCGTCACCCCTATAACCTCGTCTCCTTTACCCTTCTCCACAGGTATACCCTCCCCCGTCAGCATGGATTCATCGATGGCAGAGCTTCCCTCTACTATAACGCCGTCCACAGGTATCTTCTCCCCGGGTCTTACAACCATAACGTCTCCAATACGAACCTCCTCAACGGGTATATCGATTTCCTCGCCGTCTCTCACGACCCGGGCAGTATTTGCCTGAAGCCCCATGAGCTTGCGGACAGCTTCAGAGGTCTCGCCCTTGGCCTTCGCTTCGAGGTAGCGGCCAAGAATTATAATGGTTATTATGACAGCAGCGGTATCGTAATAGACCGCCAAGGGAATGCCCTTGGACAGGAAGAAGCTCGGGAATAATGTAACTGAGAGGCTGTAGAAAAAAGCAGTGCTCGTGCCCACGGCGATTAGGGTGTTCATGTCCGCGCTGTAGTGGCGGAGGGCGGCGAAGAATCCCCTGTAGAACCTAGAACCGACCCAAAACTGAACCGGCACTGCCAGAGCAAGGAGAACATAGAAGTTCGATAAGAACCCCGGAACCCAGGTAAACCATTCGGAAAAACTCCCTAGGAAAATCACCGCACTCAGCGCGGCGCCGAGGGCAAGCCTCCTCTTGAGGTCGTGAATCTCCCGTATGCGGGTCTCTTTCTCCTTGTCCTCCACGGTCTCCTCGACTTCCAGGAGCTCATAGCCAGCGCCTTTAATCGCCTTCTTTATTTCATGAAGAGGAATTACAGTCGGCAAAAATTCGACCGTACCTTTTTCCGTGACTAAATTAACATTAACCTGCAAGACGCCGTCGAACTTTTTCAAGATCTTCTCTATCGCAGCGACGCAGCTGACGCAAGTCATCCCCTGTATAGGTATCGTGGCTTTTTCAATAACGACATCGTAGCCGAGTTTTTTTGTCTCTGCGATGAAGTCCTCTAACTTTGACTTGGATGGGTCATAGGTAACAGTGGCTTTCTCAGTTGCAAGGTTGACGCCTACCTTGCTGACACCCTGAAGCTTATTCAGGCCCTTCTCCACTGAAGCGACGCAGCTCGCGCAGGTCATGCCTTTAACCGGCAGATCTACTTTTTTCTCCCTCATTCCGCACACCCTTGGCTATACGCCACTTCCCGTTTTTCAGGGGCTTGCTTGAGGGAGTTCAAGTTTTTACGGCTTAGGGAGTATTTGGCCTGGAATTCTTTGTAATTGCGCGTGATAATCAGGTCTACTAAGTCCCTAATTTTTAACCTGCACTTCATGGTTGTAAGCCCCCCTCAGAGTTATAAATACCTTTTTCTTTCCGAAAATAACGTACATAATTAATCCTGATAAGACAGTGATAAAGAAAAAGGATACTGGATAGAGCACCCCGGGCCATGTGAAGAATTTCCTTTTTTTTAATTCCCTCCATTAAAAGCGCCCCCCCTGTCCAGCATGATAATCCACTTATATTACCTTTACCATTTCTGCGATAAAAAATCCTTGGGTGTTATGCACCCTAGGATAGAATCTCCGGGCCTTCTTAATCTCAGGGATTAGTGCTTTGCCATAGGCGGAGGTAAGGGCGGGTTTCCCATGGGGTATCGCCCCTGCCTCGAGGCCGAGTTCCTTGAGGGCGTATTGCACCATGAACTCGTTTTCCTCAGGAAGGAGGCTGCAGGTGCAGTACACCATAGATCCACCTTTTTTCAGCACCCCCGTGGCAACCTCCAGCAGCGCCCTTTGCTTGGTCGTGCATTTTTTCACATCGTCTTCGCCCTTCATTTTGGCTTCTGGATTTTTAAAAGCAGTGCCTGTGCCTGTGCACGGGACGTCGAGGAGCACGCGGTCGAACTCAATTTCGAGTTCAGCTGCGTCGAGGGCGTTCATCCTTACCGCGATGACGTTTTCCGCACCAAGGCGGCTCACATTAGAACGCAGAGACCTCATCCGCCTCCGGTTCAATTCGAGGGCGACGACAGCGCCCGTGTTGCCCATGAGCTGGGCGAGGTAGGTGGTCTTGCCCCCAGGGGCAGCTGCCATGTCCAAGACTACTTCTCCATCCCTTGGTTCAAGGACCTCGCAGGCGTACATGGATGCGGGGTCCTGGATAAAGTAATGGCCAAGGAGGTATTCCGTCGTCGCCCCAATGGAAAAAGGCGCTTTTTTGACAGTATAGCCGTTCACTGTCCAGGGGATTTTCTCTAGCTTCATGCCTTTCTTTGTCAGCCGCTTCACCAGTTCTTGCTTTCCACTTCTGAGGGTGTTCACCCTTATCGCTTGGGGAAGAGGTTTATCCAGGTGAGTAATCTCTCTTGGAAAAAGGGACTCGTATTTCTTGAGGAGAAATTCCGAGTACATGCCTAGAATTATATAACTCAAGGGTTATATCTTTTGCAGATGCTTGAGATAGAAGCCAAGGCGCGAGCAAAGCACGAGGCGGTTAGGAGCAGACTCCATGAACTAGGAGTGGAGTATCGTGGGGAGGAAACCCAGGAGGACCTTTACTTCGCCCACCCCTGTAGGGATTTTGCATCCACCGATGAAGCCCTGAGGCTTCGCAGGGGCGGTAAAAGTTGTAGCATGACCTATAAAGGTCCAAAAATTGACGCCCTCACGAAGACGAGGATAGAGCACGAGATTATCCTTGACGACTTCGATGCAGCAAGAGCTGCTCTCAAGAGTCTGGGGTTTACCGAGGTCGGGGTTGTGAAGAAGAAACGCACGTATTACTCCCTTGAGGGATTCCATGTAATGCTCGACGAGGTCGAGGGACTGGGGGAGTTCGTGGAGGTGGAGAAAAAGGGGGGTGAATATGAGCCCGGGGAGCTGTTAGATATTTTAAAAATATTAGGGATTAAGAATTTGATTAGAACGTCATATCTCGAGCTGTTACTGGAGGAGGAATCCTCTAAAAATCAATGAGCTCCACCTTAACTTCTTTCCCTATCTCAACCCTTGCATAGCCCATGTGCGTCGGTCCCGGGTTGATGAGCACCGCCCCCACAAGGGCATCCCTCCCCTTAGCCTCATGAACGTGACCGCTTATTCCCAGGGCCACAGGATGCCCCTCAAGGAATTCTCGTACCCCCATGCTTCCAACATGCATCCCTGACCTCGTGACGTCTATTGCGGTGTTGGAGGGCGGCGGATGGCATACCATGACTTTTTTACCCATGGCCTTTACCTCCTCGTATCCCCTTACCAGCAATTCAACCAAGTGTTTTTCGGTATATTCCTGGGGAGTGTCAAAGGGGGTTATGTTAGAACCGCCGGCACCGAAGAAACCGATACCAGCGACGGCTTTTCCCCTACCATGGATGCTCACCCCACGCTCGTTGAGGACGTCGTTGACCTCCGGGGTGTCGCAGTTCCCAGGCACTGCGAGAAGGTTTGGATTTATCCTCAGAAGCTCTTCCAGCACCACTTCGCCTGTTTTTCTCTTACCGAAGTTGGTTATGTCCCCAGCGGCTATTAGGAGGTCTGCCTTCTTCGCATCCACTTTTATCCTCTCCAGGATATCTACTCGTCCGTGCAGATCCGAGATACATAGCAGCTCCATAAAAGGGCTCATGGACATCAAACTTATAAGTTTTTTGGTTAGGTTTATCTAACCTAAAACCAAGATGATTCCCACTAGAAAAAATATCGACCACAAATTATCCCATGTAGGTGAGCTTCTCCATTTCCTTGGTCTCGAAGCGCTTCAGGAATCCCCCATATGATTTCATCACTTCTTTGCTAAGGCTGGGCCTGATTTTTTTCATGGCTTGGCTGAAATGGTTAGAGCTCACTTTTTTATTTTCTAGATCAGCGCCTTCCTTCAAAGCCTCCCGTATCGCGAGCATCGCCGCCTCCCTGCAGAGGCCCTCTATGTCCGCGCCTGCATAGTCCTCGCTCCTCCCGACGAGTCTCTTGAGGTCGACGTCTTCATCCAGGGGCATCTCCCTTGTATGTACCTTGAATATCTCCAATCGTGCGTCATCGTCAGGCGCTGGTACAAGCAATACCTTGTCAAACCTGCCAGGTCTCAGCAGAGCCGTGTCTATCAAGTCTGGGCGGTTCGTCGCCGCTATTATCATGACGTTGTGAAGCTCCTCTATGCCGTCCAGCTCTGTGAGGAGCTGGTTCAGCACGCGCTCCCCAACCCGCGCCCCTACCTCCAGTCCCCGCATGGAGGTTATTGCATCTACCTCATCGAAGAATACTATCGTGGGCGCGGACTGCTTTGCCTTCTTGAATATCTGCCGCATCCCCTTCTCGCTTTCCCCGACCCACTTACTGAGTATCTCAGGGCCCTTGACGCTTATGAAGTTAGCCTCACTCTCGTTGGCTATCGCCTTTGCTATGAGGGTCTTACCACAGCCAGGCGGACCAAAGATGAGCACTCCTTTAGGAGGCTTGATACCCATCTTTGCAAAGCTCTGAGGAAACTTGATGGGCCATTCCACGGCCTCCCTGAGCTCCTGCTTCACCTCCTCGAGGCCCCCTACATCAGACCACTTGACGTCCGGTATCTCCACGAATACCTCACGCAAGGCGGAGGGGTCAATATTCTTATAAGCCTCAGTAAAGTCCCCTTTTTTCACCTGTAGATTCTCCAGCACTTCAGAGGGAATCGTCTCTTCCTCAAGGTTTATCTTCGGAAGAACGCGCCTCAAGGAGTTCATAGCCGCCTCCTTGCACAGGGCCTCTAGGTCAGCACCCACGAAGCCGTGGGTAATGTCCGCGAGACCATCCAAATTGACGATATCCTCCTTCTTCGCCTTCTTGTCTTTGATGTTCTCTTCATTTACGAGGGGCATGCCCCGGGTGTGGATTTGAAGTATTTCCTTTCGCCCGTTCCTGTCCGGCACGCCTATGATGATCTCCCTATCGAACCTTCCAGGACGGCGCAGCGCGGGGTCCAGGGCCTCTGGGCGATTCGTCGCCCCTATCACCACGAGTTTTCCCCTGGACTTCAAACCATCCATGAGGGCTAGGAGCTGCGCCACCACGCGCCGCTCAACCTCGCCGTGAACATCCTCCCGCTTCGGCGCTATGGCATCAAGCTCATCAACGAATATTATGCTGGGGGCGTTTTCCTCGGCGTCCTTAAACATCCGCCTGAGGTTCTCCTCGCTTTCCCCATAGAACTTGCTCATGATTTCCGGGCCGTTGAGGGAGATGAAGTAGGCGTTAGTCTCGTTGGCGACCGCCCTAGCTATCAACGTCTTACCAGTGCCCGGGGGCCCGTGAAGGAGCACTCCCTTCGGCGGCTCTATTCCAAGACGGTCAAAGAGCTCGGGATGTTTCATTGGAAGCTCAATCAGCTCCCTTACCTTCTGTACCTCGTCCTTCAAGCCCCCGATGTCCTCATATGCAATAGCAGATATACCGAGCTTCTCAGCTTTGCTGGGTTCCTCACGAACCACCACGTCCGTGTAATCAGTGACCTTAGTTATTCCGGTAGGCACGGTCTGATTTACCAGGAATGGCAGGGTGGTGCCCAACACGCCGACCACTACCCTGTCCCCCGCGGTAATCGGCCTGCCGAGGAGACGCCTCTTTATGAAATCCCCGAACCCCACTGAGAACCTGATAGCCTGGGTAGGGGAGAAAATTACCTTCTTGGCGTCCTTAGATGATGCTTTCTTCACCGTCACCTTATCCCCCAAGGATATCTCGGCATTCTGGCGAAGAATGCCGTCCATCCTTATTATCCTCAGGCCCTCATCCTCCGCGTGGGCCCTCCAGACGACGGCACCGGTCTCCTTCTTGCCCTTTAGTTCGACGACATCCCCTGTAGTGATGCCAAGCTTGTCCCTGGTCGCGGTGTCCAATCTAACTATGCCCCTCCCAACATCATTTTGCATAGCCTCCGCGACCTTCAATTCAACTTCCATAGTAGCCTAATGTCCCTTACGTATAAATATAATTATCGAGCCGGCTTAACCATCCTCTCCTCTACGTTCTGCACAGCTGATGCGTATTCCTCTAGCTCCCTCTTCGATATGGGCCTCACCTTGCTAAAGGCCTCCTTGAAGTACCTCATCTTGAGCTTTAAGTGCTTTTTTAACACTTGTTTCTCCAGCTTTCCTTCACCTTTCAGGTACTCCCTTATGGCGAGCATCACTGCCTCATTGCACACCGCAGCTATGTCAGCTCCGGTGTACCCCTCTGTTTTCCCGGCGAGGACATCAATGGAAACGTCCCCTGCCAAGGGCTTCTTCTCTGTGTGGATTTTGAAAATAGCCTTCCTCGCCTCCAGGTCAGGGCTTGGAACTTCGAGAAGTCTATCGAACCTGCCCGGCCTGAGCAGTGCAGTGTCTAGGATATCAGGCCTGTTCGTGGCTGCGATTATCACCACCCCCTGAAGCTCCTCCAGACCGTCAAGCTCGGTCAGGAGCTGACTTATAACTCGCTCTGTTACGTGGGAGTCAGAACCCGCGCCCCTCACAGGGGCTATGGCGTCTATCTCATCGAAGAAGACTATGCATGGCGATGCTTGTCTCGCCTTCCTGAAGGTCTCCCTTACCGCCTTCTCACTTTCCCCGACCCACTTGCTCAGGAACTCGGGGCCCTTGACGCTTATAAAGTTCGCCTCGCTCTTGTTCGCCACGGCCTTGGTGAGCATCGTCTTCCCTGTACCTGGGGGACCATAGAGGAGTATTCCCTTGTGTGGTCGGGCATCCATGTGGGTAAACAAGTCCGGGTACTTCAAGGGCCACTCGATCACTTCCCGGAGCTCCTGCTTCACCTTCTCAAGGCCACCGATGTCTTCCCAGTTGATGTCCGGTACTTCCACTAGAACTTCACGCATCGCCGAGGGCTCGATCTCCATAAAAGCCTGCATGAAGTCGCCGTAGTTCACTTCCATCTTATCCAGAATCTCCGCTGGGATGCTGGTCTCCCCTAAATCAATGTCAGGCAGGACCCGTCTCAATGCGCGCATCGCCGCTTCCTTAGCGAGGTTCTCTATGTCGGCACCAACGAAGCCGTGGGTTTTATAAGGAAACTCCCTCAGAATCCTATCCCTCTCCTCGCCCTCTGGAAGAGGCATGCCCCGGGTGTGGATTTGGAGCATCTCCTTCCTCCCGTTCTTATCCGGGACGCCTATCTCAATCTCCCTGTCGAATCTCCCTGGGCGGCGCAGGGCAGGGTCGATGGCGTTCACCCTATTTGTTGCACCTATAACCACTACCTGTCCCCTGGATGTTAGGCCGTCCATCATCGCTAGCAGTTGTGCCACGACGCGCCTCTCGACTTCGCCTGTCACCTCCTCCCGCTTCGGCGCTATGCTGTCGAGTTCATCTATGAATATTATACTGGGGGCGTTCTCTTCGGCGTCCTTGAACATCTCCCTAAGCCTCTCCTCGCTCTCCCCATAGAACTTGCTCATGATTTCCGGGCCAGAGATGCTGGAGAAATTCGCCTCTGTTTCATTCGCAACTGCCTTTGCAAGGAGGGTTTTTCCCGTACCGGGAGGTCCATGGAGGAGCACGCCCTTAGGGGCCTCCACCCCGAGGCGTTCAAAAATCTCAGGATGCTTTAAGGGGAGCTCTATCATTTCGCGCACCTTCTGGACCTCGTCCTTTAATCCCCCGATGTCCTCATAGGTCACCCTAGGTATCCTCGCCTCCGCGAGGTCCTTCACTGGCTTCTCGCTCACCTCAATCTGGGTGGAATAGTTTATTATAACCGCATCCGCATAGGGCTGCACCGCTACCACTACCAAGCCTATCTTCCTGCCCATTAAGTTGATGTCTATGGTGTCCCCCTTGGTCACAACGCGGTTCTCAAGGAACTGCTTTAAGTAGGACTCTCCGCCAATTATTCGAAGGGGCTCCATAGGTGCTAATTTCACCTTATCCGCCGATTTAGCGTCGATTTTTCTAACCTTGATCTTGTCGTCTATGCCTATGCCAGCGTTTCGTCGGGTAGCGCCGTCTATCCTGATTATCTTCAAGGCCTCGTCTTCAGGATACCCCGGCCAGGAGACTGTGGCAGTTCTACGCTTACCCGTTATCTCGATCACGTCTCCAGAGGTCAGGCCCAGGGCCTCGATAACGCTGGGGTCTATCCTCGCTATGCCCCTTCCAACGTCTCCGCTTCTCGCCTCTGCGGCTTTTAATTCAGTGCTTTCCATTTATATCTGCCTCAAAAATCTCATAAGGTCCTCCCTCTGGGGAACGCCCTCTATGCGATATGCGCCGTTTATTATAAGGGTGGGGACGCTTTGAATTCCGTATTTCTTTGCTAGATTAGCATTTTCGGAATCGGTTACTTCTCGCTCTATGAGTAGCGCATTTTTCATGGTCTTCACGGCTTCACCTATCGCCTCCCTCGCCCTCGGGCAGAAGGGGCATGTGGGGGATGTGAACAATTCCAATAGCAGACCTTCCATCTTATTATTCGCCTCCATGATTTATAATTTTTTTTCGTTTGAACCTCTGAACATTCAAATTTTCAAGAGATTAAAGTAACTTTTTGTTAGTATACCTTTTATGGGACAGATAACGATGTAAAAGAATTTAGTAACCTAAAGTTATTTTTTACCTCGTTAAATACCCTTGCCTTTAATATGCGGCTTGAGGAAATCCTGGACATGCTCGGCAACGAGACTAGGCGGGAGATACTGCAACTCCTCTCCGAGCGTCCCTGCTACGTGAGCCAGGTTTCTCAGGAGCTGAATGTCGGGCAGAAGGCCATAATCGAGCATCTGAAACTTATGCGCCGCGCTGGCATCTTGGACAGCACGGTGAGAAAAATCGAGAAGGGGCGACCCAGGAAGTACTACGGCATCTCCCAAGAGGTAATTTTAGAGGTGAAAATAGGTCAAACGTCCTTCGACATCGCCGATATTTCTCCTGCCCTGGACCAGGAACTCCTTGAATCCCTGCCGAAGCTAAAGCGGATAACCGAGAAAATTGAGAGGAGCGCTCAATTGAGGGGGAAGGAGAAGATAATGGAACTCGAAGATGTCTACAATGAACTGCTGGAGGAGCGAGAGAACCTGGACACTGCCAAGAAGGTCGTGGAATATTTCCTAGGGCAAATCAGGGAGGAGATTAGGAACGAAAACCTGGAGAAAGAAATAGAGGGGCTACTTTTTTAGCCGTGTAATCCCCCAAGGATTTATATCTTTTCAAGAGAATTCTAAAACATAATGGATTCCAAGAGCTTCAGGAATGAATGGAAAAAGCTCGAGACAAAAATCAAGGGACTAACGAGGCGTCCTCCGGACCCTGAAGCTCTGGAGAAATCCCTGGGAAATATAAAAGCACATCTTGACGCCTGCATTAAAGCGGCAAAAAATGTCGATTCAAGGCTCAAGAACTTCAGGGATGAGGTGCAGGGGGACCTGGACAATGCGCGCACCTTGGTGAAACACGTGGAGCACCTGCAAAAATTGGAGAAGGAATTCCGAAGTCAGAGCGAGGGATTCAGGGAGCTCGAAGCGAAAACTTCTGAAGTCTGCGGAAAATACTTCGATAGACAGCAGGAATACATGAGAGCCAGCAGGAAAGCAGAGGAGCGCGTCGACCAGGGGTTATCGAACATCCGGGCGGAGTTCCTGGAGAAGGCTGAGAGCATCGCCAGGGGATATGAGGTGAAGGTGGACAGTGAGGAGTGCAGTCCAGAGGAACTCTACGAGGGGCTAAAGGAGCAAAACTTAGGGAGAATTTACCTGGCCCCGAAATCCAGGGGCAAGGCCTTTTTAGGCATGTTAGGGGAGAAGGAGAATAAGAGCAAGGCAAAAGAAGAGGTCTTAAGAGACCTTATGGGCGAAACCGCGAGGAAGATCGCGCCGATGCTGAGGGA
>CAZDSM010000200.1:0-3224 GCA_964508205.1 Candidatus Hydrothermarchaeota archaeon
CCGAGGGTGAGGTAGCCGATTAAAGCTCCTTCACTCTTTTCCTCAAGTTCATGGAAGACCCTCTCTAAATCCGAGATCACCAACCGCTGCTTGGGCTTCATAGATGAAAACTTCACCCTACTCATTTTTATATCTTTTCAGTTTTAATATAGATGGAAATGAGCAGCGAAACAAAGGCAATGATTAACCGCAGTGTCTGCATGTCCTGCGGTGGATGCGTCGGGGTCTGCCCCTTCGTTGCCCTTGAGCTGGAGAACGGGATGAAACTCAAACCCATCTTTGAACTGTGCACTGGGTGCGGTATATGCGTGAGGTTCTGTCCTGTGGGGGCTATTAGGATTGGGTGATGCAATGGAGTATGACGTGGTAGTGGTAGGAGCCGGACCAGGGGGTTCTAACGCGGCTAAAGCAGCGGCGGAGGAGGGGCTGGATGTTCTGCTCATGGAGAAGCATCAGGAGATAGGGTCTCCGAAGAGGTGCGGTGAGGGGTTCTCCGTCGGTGGTATGAAGAAAATCGGTGTAACCCCTGACCCAAAATGGGCTGTGAACGAAATCTATGGGGCGAGCGTGTACGCCCCTAACGGCAAGATGGTCTCTGTGCGCTATCCAGACACAATAGGATATGTCCTTGAAAGAAAGATATTCGACAAGCACCTGGCCATGAACGCTGCCCGAGCAGGGGCGAAGGTACTAGCTAAGACCGTTGCCCAGGGGCTTATCATGGAGGACGGCTATGCCAGAGGCGTTAGATACTCCCGGTTCAACGACAGCCATGAGGCCAGAGCTAAAATAGTTATCGCAGCCGATGGCGTGGAATCAAAAATAGCTCGGATGGCTGGTGTAAACACCACCACTAAGCTCATAGATATCGATGCGGGCTTCCAGTATGAGATGGTCGTTGACTTGGAAGAACCGGACATGCTCGAACTCTTCTTCGGCTCCAAAATCGCTCCGAGGGGATACGTCTGGATTTTTCCAAAAGGCAAGGACGTCGCCAATGTGGGCATCGGGATTGGGGGTAATGCCAAGGGGATGTCTAAAAAATATCTTGACACCTTCATCGAGGGCCGCGTAGACTTGAGGCGGGGAAGTATAATCGAAGTCAACGCTGGGGGAATACCAGTTGGTGACCCAATTGAAAAGCTCGCTGTCAATGGTTTGATGATAGTTGGCGACGCTGCCCACCAGGTTAACGCAATTCATGGGGGCGGAGTACACGAAGCCAGCATCGCAGGGAGAATAGCTGGTAAAGTTGCAGCTGAAGCGATAAAAAGCAAAGATGTATCGGAAGTCAAGCTTATGGACTACGACAGGCGGTGGAGGGAGGAGAGAGGGCTGATTCTTCACGAGATTGTCAAGCTGCGCCAGGTTATAGAAAAACTCTCGGATAATGACCTGAACATGCTTGCCGAGCATCTTACCGGCGAAGATATGGTGGATTTTGCTAATGGCAGGAACTTTATGAAGCTTGCAAAAGCAATGATGAGGCGGCCGAAGCTTGTTAGCATAGCCAAGGGACTGCTATAGCTCGAAGCCTTCCTTTTTAGCCACCGCTTCCACATCCTTGTCCCCGCGCCCGGATAGATTGACCAGTACGATGCCCTCCTTACCGAATCGATCCTTATTCTTCAAAATCCAGGCGAGGGCATGGGCGCTCTCGAGGGCAGGGATAATCCCTTCCTTCTCCGATAATACGTGGAAGGCTTTGAGGGCTTCCTTGTCAGTTGCATAGTAGTACTTTGCCCGTTTGAATTCCCTGAGCATGCTGTGCTCTGGGCCGACGGCTGGGTAGTCCAAGCCAGCAGAGATGCTGTGGGTCGGCAAAATCTGGCCGTATTTATCCTGCAGCACATGGGTGAAGGTACCGTGAAGCACCCCTTTGCTGGTGGTTGCAAAGCGCGCCGCGTGTTTGCCTGACTTAATTCCGTATCCCCCGGCCTCAACACCTATTAGACCGACTTCCTCATCCCCGAGGAACTCGTAGAAGATTCCCATAGCATTGCTGCCCCCACCGACGCAGGCCACGATAGCGGTGGGTAACCTCTTCTCCTTCTCCAGTATCTGCTTCTTGGCCTCCTTCCCGATAACCCTCTGGAAATCCCTCACCATCATCGGGTAAGGATGAGGCCCGAGGACCGAGCCGAAGATGTAGTTGGTATCGATTACGTTCGCGAGCCAGTAGCGGAAGGCGTCATTGATTGCGTCCTTCAGTGTCCGCTGCCCTGAGCGAACAGGTATCACCTCTGCCCCCAGGAGGTGCATGCGGAAAACGTTCATCTTCTGGCGCTCAATATCCTCGGTTCCCATGAAGATCTTGCATTCCATGCCCAGAGCTGCGGCGGCAGTAGCGGTGGCGACGCCGTGCTGCCCTGCGCCAGTTTCGGCGATTACTTTCTTCTTACCAACGCGCTTAGCAAGCAATGCCTGTCCGAGGGTGTTGTTAATTTTATGCGCCCCTGTATGGGCGAGGTCCTCGCGCTTGATGTAGAGTTTGAACCCCAGCTCCTCGCTGAGATTGTGACAAAGGGTTAATGGGGTAGGCCTGCCAGCGTACTCGCGGAGGTAGTAATCGAGCTCGGCCTTGAAGGCGTCATCGTCCTTATATTTATAGTATGCTTTTTTCAGTTCCTCCACCGCTGGGATGAGCACCTCGGGGATATATCCTCCCCCATACTCACCAAATCTCCCCCTGTCGTCTGGATACCCTCTGGGCTTGCCCATCGCCCTCAAGTTTTATTAGCAGAGAGTACTTATAATTTACTTGGAGATATGGAATTCTTCGATGTTCTGGAGAGGAGGCACTCCATAAGGGCGTTTAAGGACCAGGAGGTGGAGGAAGACAAACTGAGAAATATACTAGAGGCAGCAAACTCGGCGCCTTCAGCTGGTGATTTGCAGGCATATGAAATCGTGATTGTGAAGGCGGAAAAGAAGCGTCTGGCTTTGGCTAAGGCTGCCCTGAACCAGGATTTTATAGCTGAAGCCCCTGTGGTACTGATTTTTCTGATTAATCCAGGGAGGACGAAGTGGAGGTACGGCTTAAGGGGACTGCACCTGTACTGTATTCAGGACGCGGCTATCGCAGCGAGCTATACCCAGCTCGCTGCAACCGCTCTTGGCCTTGCAAGCGTCTGGGTAGGAGCTTTCAACGCCTCTGAAGTTTCCAGGCTGGTTACGACAGGGGAAGAAGTGACGCCAGTGTGCCTTATGCCTATAGGCTATCC
>CAZDSM010000201.1:0-10409 GCA_964508205.1 Candidatus Hydrothermarchaeota archaeon
GATGACCTCGGCTCCTGCAGCCCCAGCTATCTCAGTAGTTTTATCAATGGAGCCGTCATCGACCACGATGACCAAATCAACGACTTTGCGGGCCCCCTTAACCACCTGCTCTATTGCCTTAGCCTCATTATAGGCGGGAATTACCGCAGCCACTCTCATTAAAAAAGAGTCGACAGGGGGGATATTTAAGTCTTCAGTATTTGAAATACAGGATGGAAAGGTATGTTGCTGGAAATGCGCCTACTAACCAATGCGTGGTATCTTGCTGCGTATTTCCTCTTGTCTGTCCAGGATCCATATCCACCGCTCACCGAAGCTCATTCTCTCCCAGTTTTCCGGCAACACCAGTTTTCTCTCTTCCATGAATAATCCGTCATAATAGGCATTGTTATATATAGGTTATCCCTGCTACCATGCTAAAAAAACTATGTGGGGCGGGAAGACGTGGGTAGGAGGTGAAAACATATGGGAAAAACAACGTTTGTTTCCTGCCCCATTTAATTTTGGGGAGGTTCTGCCCATATATTCCTTTCCATTAAACCCCAAGGAAGTATCCTATGTTCCGTGGGATCGGTTGCATACATGGATATAGCTGCTGGCCAATCAACGGATAAATACGGGAGGGCTGTTGCAGTGGTCTATTGTGGCGGGAAAAATCTTCACACCAAATTATGGAAAAAAGGACATGCAAGGATCGATGAAAGGTGCATATCGGTTTCGGAGTTTATCCGTACGCATGGTGATAAAATATTAAGAAGATTAGCAATCAGCAGTTGGATGAGATGCCGTAAATTTATTTTTAAGCGAAAAGATATAAGAGGCAATAGCAGAAGAATCCGCGAGAAGGTGTTGCAGATGGAAGTAGCAGTTTTAGGCGCAACAGGCATGGTTGGGCAGAGATTTATTGAAAAGCTAGTGGACCATCCTTTCTTCGAGCTCACAGCCCTCGCGGCCTCGTCTAAATCCGCTGGCAAGCGATACAGCGAGGCTGCAAAGTGGTATCTGAGCCGGGAAATACCCTCTGAGTTAAAAGATATTGTGGTAAAGGAAGTGGATCCCAGGAAGGTACGGGCTGACATAGTGTTTTCAGCTCTTCCGTCGGCAATAGCTAAGGAAGTTGAGCCCAGGTTCGCAGAGGCGGGTTTCATCGTTGCCTCCAATGCTTCCTCCTACAGGATGGCCGAGGACGTGCCCCTGCTCATACCAGAGGTCAACCCTGAGCACCTGGATTTGATCGATGCCCAGAGGGAGCATCGCGGGTGGGATGGGGCGATAATAACCAACCCTAACTGCACGACGATTATGGCAGTCCTCTCAATGAAGCCCATTTACGATGCCTACGGTATAGAAAAGGCGGTGATAACCTCTATGCAGGGTCTGAGTGGCGCTGGCTACTCAGGCGTTCCCTCTATGGCCATAGTGGACAATGTCATACCCTATATAAAAGGCGAGGAGGGGAAGGTGGAAGACGAAGGGCGCAAAATCTTTGGGAAATTCAACGGCTCAAACATTGGGCCAGCGGAGTTGAATATTTCAGCGTCATGCAACAGGGTAGCGGTCCTCGACGGCCACACCGAGACTATTTTCATAAAAGCTGCGCGGAAGTGGAGTATAGAGGGGGTTAAGAAGGCAATGAGGGACTTTAAAGGTTTGCCCCAGGAGTTGAAACTGCCCACCGCCCCTGAAAATCCAATAATCGTCAGGGAGGAGGACGATCGCCCCCAGCCGAGGCTGGACAGGCTCAGTCAAGGGGGCATGGCGGTATCGGTAGGGCGGGTAAGGGAATGCCCTACAATGGATTTCAAATACATAGCCATGGGCCACAATACGATACGAGGGGCTGCCGGGGCCTCAGTCCTCAATGCTGAGCTACTGTATAAAACTAAGAAAATGTAGGGGGGGAGTACTTTTTCCACCCTCGGCATAGACCATGGCACCCAGTCGGTCAGGTTTCATATCCTGCCTGATAACATCTCCTTCGAGATTCCGCGGTTGCCCGACAGGAAGGTCTCGACTCTGAAGGAGATAAAAAGGCGCATTCCCCTGGGGGAAATTGAGTTAGTGGGGGTTACGTATTCTATGGGGGACGGGATAAACAGGATAACAGACATCAGAAGGGTTAAAAACAGGGGGGTTCTCCACGGCAAGGCCGGCGAGGTAGTCGGAGTAGGGAGAATGGTTTATGATGAGATAGCTTCTTCTGAACTCAGGGCTGTGGTAATACCTGGGCTGCACAGGGATGTCGAGGCCTTGGACCCGCGATTCAGGGCCCTGTACTCCCACTGCGCTAGCGCTGAGAAGGTGAGCCTCAGCTATCATTCATACTTGAAAGTAAAGGCTGAGAACATGATAATCTCGGACATAAGCTCGAACACCGTGACGATAGGTATAAAAGATGGGCATTTTTTAGGGGCCATGGACGCCTGTCTTGGAGCTTTTGGACTCGTCCACGGCCCCCTTGACTTGGAGGCCCTGAGAAGGGTGGATCAGGGCGCTATAACCGGGAACGAGGCTTTTTACTCCTCCGGCGTACGCAAGATAGCGCAAAGGGGCGATCTCGACGGAATCTTGGATCCGAAAAGCGACCAACAGAAGCTTGCCCGTCGGGCGCTGATAATGAGCGTCCAAATGGAGGTCAACGGTTTCCTATCTTTAATTGAGTCTGATGCCTTTGTCATAACCGGTTGGGTGGGGGTGAGGAGCAGCATTTTCAAGGAGATTAAGAGTGCCTTTGAAAAGTTCGCCCCGGTATACATGATCGATGGTTATGCCGCCGCCAAGGGCAGCGCGGAAATAGCGAGGGACGTCCTCAGGGGTAGGAAGGACTTCCTCGGCATAAAAATGGACTTTTAATTTATAACGTTACGTTTTTCCCCTAATCCACTTCTACCGGTAAAATTTAAATTTATGTAGCTCCACAGTCATGGAGTCCTGAAAGGTCAGTCCCAAGGATTGGAAAATGAAGCTCGCCTATGTTGGGTTGCCATGTCAAATCGAGGGCCTGAGGAAGGTCGACGCCCTCTCAGAGGATATAAAGCAGACCTGGTCTCGAAGAGTCTCCCTGTACATCGGTCTCTTCTGCAGGGAGAACTGGGCCTACACGTGTTTCAAGGCGCTGATAGAGGACGACTACGACGTAAAGCTTGGGGATGTTACTAAATTCGACATCAAAAAAGGTAGCATCGTGGTCTTTCAGCGGAACGATGAGAAACTGGAGTTCCCTCTGAAGGAATCCAAGCCCTACGTAAGGGCTGGTTGTCAGGTGTGCATGGACTTCTCCTGTGAGCTCGCGGACCTAGCGGTTGGGGCTGTCGGCTCCCCTCCGAAGTGGAGCACGGTCATCGTGAGGACAAAGCTGGGGGGTGAGCTCTTGAGGATGGCCGAGGAAGGCGGTTATCTCGAGGTAAAACCCATCGAAAAGGTCAAGCCAGGCACCGGGCTGATAAAAAGGCTCTCCAGGGAAAAGCATGAGGAAGCCCTGGGGGAGGCGAAAGCTAGGGCGGGCGCTGGGATGGCTGCGCCCCATGTACGTTCGACCGATAAAACTATCGAAGAGGTGAGGGTTGGGGCCGAGAGCAAGGCCTTCGAGGAGCTGGAGTTTGAGATCATAGACAGGGGTTTATGCTCTGCCTGCGGGGCCTGCGAAGCTGCGTGTCCAGATGGATACATTAACATGGTAGAGGAGAGACCTACCCTGGCCGAGGAATGCGAAGAAAAATGCAACGCGTGCTATCTTGTTTGCCCGAGGGTGGCCCTGCCTGTTAAGGTGCTCAAGAAAGAAATCTTCAAGGATGGGCAGAGGCTGGAAGATGGTCTGGGGGAATTTCTCGGTGTATACGCAGTCAGGGCAAAGGACGAGGAAACCCTGGAGAAGGGCCAGGACGGTGGTGCAGTCACAGCCCTCATGCGATGCGCCTTGGACAAAGAGCTGGTAGACGGCATTGTATCAGTAAAGGCTGGAGAGGACCCATGGAAACCGGTTCCAGCTTTATCTAGAAATAAGGACGAGCTGATGAGGACGAGCGGCACTTATTACTCCTATGCGACCACGATACCGATGGTCAGGAAGGGTGATGCAGATTAGGGAGATCCGCTTTCACGGCCGGGGTGGACAAGGGGTGGTTACAGCGGCGGATATTCTAGCCATCGCTGCCTTCAAGGACGGCAAGTACTGCCAGGCTTTCCCTGTATTCGGAACGGAGCGGAGGGGTGCACCGGTAGCGGCCTTTGCACGGATCGACGACAGCTTTATACGAATCCGCTCCCAAATCTACGAGCCGGATTACGTCGTGGTGCAAGATGCATCACTTCTTGATGTAGTAAACGTCGCTGATGGACTGAGTAAGGAAGGGGTTATGGTAATCAACACAGAAAAAAAGCTGGAGCAATTAAAGCTGAGCACAGAGGCGAAAATCCACACCATTAACGCCACAAAAATCGCCCTTGAGATTTTAGGAGTCCCCATTGTGAACACAACCATGCTTGGAGGTTTTGCGGCCCTTACCAAGGTGGTTACTCTAGAATCCCTGAAGAAGGCAATTGAGAGGCGCTTTCCAGCGAAGCTTGCAGCGAAGAACATCAGGGCAGTAGAAACAGCATACAATACCATGAGGGTTGAGCCATGAGGTACGGAAGCACGATAAGGGATGTTGGAAGCACAACGCACACCAAAACAGGTGGCTGGCGAACCTACAGAGCAGTAATAAATACCGAGGAGTGCATAGAGTGCGGCAACTGCTGGGTTTTCTGTCCCGAGGGATGTGTTTACAAGAAAGGTGAGAAGTTCGATGTGGATTTGGACTACTGCAAGGGGTGCGGAATCTGTGCCAACGAGTGCCCCACGGAGGCTATAGAAATGGTTCTGGAGGAGAAATAATGCAGCAATTAGAGCACGATAAGGGCTTCAAGGATGTGATGCACGGGTCTCACGCTGTCGCCGAGGCCGTGCGCCTGTGCGATGTGCAGGTTATAGCTGCGTATCCCATTACCCCACAAACTCACATAAGCGAGGACCTCGCGAAGATGGTAGCTAACGGCGAAGTAAGTGCGGAGTACATTAAAGTCGAGAGCGAGCACAGCGCCATGAGCGCGTGCATAGGTGCTAGTGCTACGGGTGTGCGCGTTTTTACAGCCACCGCTTCTCAGGGTCTCGCCCTAATGCATGAGATGCTCTTCGCTGCCGCTGGAATGCGCCTGCCAGTAGTCATGGTCAACTGCAACCGTGCCATGTCTGCTCCGCTGAACATATGGAACGATCAGCAGGATTCAATAACCGAGCGCGACTCTGGCTGGATACAGCTCTACTGCGAGACAGCCCAGGAATCCCTCGACACTACTATTCAGGCATATAAAATCGCCGAGGACCGCGAGGTGATGCTTCCGGTTATGGTATGCATGGACGGCTTCGTCATAACTCATACAATTGAACCAGTAGATGTTCCGGGCAAGGATATGGTTAAAAAATTTTTGCCCAATTACAATCCTGAGATTTTCCTGGACCCAGAGAAGCCCATGACCGTCGGAGCCTTCGCTGACCCAGCGAGCTATACCGAGTTCCGCAATGAGAACGAAGAGGCGATACAGCGGGCCCTTGAAGTAATAAAGAGGGCTGATGAGGAATACGAGAAGATTTTCGGCCGTGGCTATGGGATGCTGGACGAGTACAACACCAGGGATGCGGAGATAGTTCTGATCACCCTCGGCTCTGTCGCCGGTACCATTAAAGAAGTAATAAATAATCTCAAGGACCGCGTATCAATCGGCTTAGTACGAGTTAGATGCTACCGCCCCTTCCCGAAGAAGGAGCTCCTTGCGGCCCTATCGAAGGCGAGGGTAGTCGCCGTGGTGGAGAAAGACATCTCTCTTGGTCTGGGTGAGGGCGCGCTGTTCAGTGAGATAAAAGGCTTGCTTTACAATGCAAAGAATAAGCCCAAGGCGCTGAACTTCATCATCGGCTTAGGCGGGCGCGACGTAACGCCAAAGTACGTGGAAGAGATAATCTCTAAGTCTCAGTCAGCATTGAAGCAAAAAGTCAGCGAAGTTACATGGGTCGGGCTGAAGGTGAAATAAAAATGCAGGTAGCTGAAGACGTTCCAGCGTATGTAAAGTGCAGGCGTGTCTGCGAAGCAAATCTCTCAGCCTCACGATGCTTCAATTTCAGAAAAAACATGAAGGAGGTCAGCGATGAAGAGCTTTTTGCTCCAGGGCATCGAGGCTGCGCGGGCTGCGGGTGCACAGTTGCTATACGCCTTGCCCTGAAAGTGGCTGGCAAGAACACCATTGCTACCAATGCCACCGGCTGCATGGAAGTTGTTTCCACCCCTTATCCTGAAACAGCCTGGCGCATACCATGGATCCACGTCGCCTTCGAGAATAGCGCAGCGGTTGCCAGCGGAGTTGAAGCCGCCCTTAAGGCTCTGGGCAAGAAAGAAATCAAGGTCATTGCCTTCGGTGGCGACGGCGGAACAGTTGATATAGGTTTACAGGCCCTGAGCGGTGCCATGGAGCGCAGACACGAGATGCTCTATATATGCTATGACAACGAGGCGTATATGAACACGGGCGTGCAGCGTAGCGGGGCAACGCCTTACGGCGCATCTACCACAACCTCCCCTGCAGGGAGCCTATCAATAGGTAATGACCGTCCTAAAAAAGACATGCCCAAAATAATCGCTGCCCACGGCGTATCCTATGTTGCCACAGCTTCCGTCGCCTTTCCCCTTGACTACATGGCAAAAGTGGAAAAAGCCCTCAAAGTTAAGGGACCAAGCTACATTCACGTTCATGCTTCCTGCACCCCTGGATGGGGTATACCCTCTGAGAAGAGCATCGAGATAGCGAGGCTCGCTGTAGACAGCGGCATGTGGGTGCTCTACGAGATAGTTGATGGAGAGGGACGTGTAACGTATAAACCAGCTAATAAGAAGTCGGTTAAGAGTTATCTCAAGGCGCAGAAGAGGTTCAAGCACCTCAATGATGCATCGATTGAAGAGATTCAGGCAGACATAGATAAGAAATGGAAAGACCTGTTTGGAGGGTAATAGGGTGGAAGTCGAGGACACCTACGCAGAGGCATTCGAGGGTTATTATGCCAGGCTGATAGTGACAGCCCTTAGCGAAAAGTGGGCTGAGCACGCAGTTCGCGAAGCGACGAGTTATGCTACTTCGATGGTAGGTTGCTCATCTGAGGCAGGGATAGAGGGCATCGCCCGTGATACCCCTGACGGCCGTCCTGGATACGTTATCCAGATATGGGCCCCAAAGAAGAGGATGAAGGACGAGCTCCTGGGGAGGATAGGGCAGTGCATATTAACCACGCCGACGACGGCGGTGTGGAACCACGGCGCCTCCGAGGAAAAGCTGGATATCGGCTATAAGATGCGTTATTACGGCGACGGCTACGAGGAGCTTCGAAGCATAGCCGGTCGTAAGATGGTTGCGATACCTGTGATGTCTGGTGAGTTTTTAATTGAGCGCGAATTCAGCATAACAAAGGGCGTGATGGGTGGCAATTTCTTCATCCTTGCAGATTCCCAGAGCTCGGCCCTTAAAGCCGCTGAGAAAGCATCAGGAGCGATTCATACAGTAGGGAGTGTGATAACCCCTTTTCCCGGGGGCGTGTGTGGCGCAGGCTCCAAGGTTGGCTCCACGAGATATAAGTTCATGCACGCTACCACCAACGAGGTTTATTGCCCCACCATCGTAGATAGGGTCAGGAACTCCAAGGTTAATGGCATAGGAGGCGTTGCTGAGATAGTGATAGACGGGATTTCCGAGGACAAGGTGAGAGAAGCAATGTCCGCTGGGATAAAAGCGGCCCTTGGCCATGGAGGGGTAAAGCGGATATCCGCGGGTAACTACGGCGGTACCCTTGGCAATGTGATCATCCGCCTAAGGGATTTAATATAATTTCCATCTAGAAAATATTATATGTTACTCTATGGGTAAGGTAAGAGGGGGTATAAAAATCATAGTCGAGCTCATTAAGTTGAATAATGGAGTTGCAGCGGGTATAAAACTGTCCATGTCCAAGGCGCCCCTTCTATTAGTTAAGGCAGAGAAAGGCTTTATAATGTGCGGGTATCTCAACATCGCAACTGCCAATTCCCTCGGCGATGTGGCAGCGAAGGTAACCGGGGTATCGTCCTTCGAGGACGTGCTTGAGGCGGAGGTCGTGGAGGTGACCGAGGAGGCCAGAAAACTCGGGATCAAGGAAGGCATCAGAGGAAGGGAAGCCCTAGAAAAAATGTTCTGAGGTTAAAGGATGAATGGATTTATTGTTCTAGCAGTAGTCTTATTAGCTCTTCCCCTCGTGCACTCCCAGGAAGTGGCGGAGTACGATGCCCTTTTGACAATAAAAGGGGTTTACCTCTTTCTGAACAATCCGGGCCAAGTTCAGGAGAAGGTAACCATGGTCTTCAGTAACACCCAGAACACCCCTCTAAAAGAGGTGAGATACCCTTTTTCTGCGGAATTAGAAAATTTAAGGATATCCGATGCCCTGGGGGAATTGAACTTCTCTACCTCGGTTAGAAGCGGAAAGACCTATGTTACTGTAATCTTCAGGAAGCCCCTTGAACCCGCAAAAAATCAGACCATAGTCTACGAGTATATCCACGCAAAATCGATTCAGCGGAGGGATGGTAACTCCTTTATTTTAACCTATACCCAAGCCATCCTCGCTAATGTGAAGAACTTCAAACTGGTGGTGTTCCTACCCGAGAGTTACGTGTTGTCTCAGGAAGGCATGATCCCAACATCCAAGGATATTTTATCCGACGGCCGAAGTGTGATTCTGATTTGGGAAATACTAGAACCTATACCAGCTGAGCTGAAGGGGGACTTCAAAGTAGTCGTATTTTACGAGCGCCTGGGATGGTATCCTAACATATACCATGTGGTGGCCTCACTCTTCTTGATTATTGGAGGGGCGTTTTACGCCTATAGGAGGAAGAAAACCCGGATTGAAGAGGCTAAGAAAGAAAAAGAGGTTTACGACAAGATAGACATCCTGAAAGAGGACGAGCAGAGCATCTTGAGGATAATCATAGAAAACAACGGCATAGACCAGCGGGAAGTAATAAGGTCAACAGGTTTCTCAAAGGCGAAGGTGAGCAAAATCCTCGCGGAGCTGGAGAAGAGGGGGGCGATTAGAAAGGAACAGTATGGACGCAGGAACAAGATTTTCCTTACAGAGAAGATCAAGGAAAGTTGAATGTCGATTAAGCGGATTTTAGAGGATTTCAAAGGGGAAAAGCTCTCCCTCAAAGATGCGGAAAAGGAGCTCCGCCTATTAAGCATGTCGAAGATATCCAACTGGGGTAACCTTGACATGCAGCGGGAATACAGGGCAGGGGCGCCGGAGGTGGTCTACGGGGAGGGCAAAAAGGAAACTGAATTGGTAAGGTTGACTGATGCTCTCTTGAGGGAGAAGGGGAGGTGCATCATCACCCGATTATCGGGGGCTAAGATGAGGGCCCTTGCTCAGCGCTTCAGGAAAAAAGCAATTCACAAGAACCCGAAGGCCGGCATGGTAGTAATTAAGGACAAGGGGTATAAGCTCCGGAAGACAGGCGGGAGAATCGCGGTCTTCTGCGCTGGAACCTCGGATGTTCCAAGGGCAGAGGAAGCGGTGGTGATAGCCGCGGAAATGGGCTGTGAAGTCTATTCATTTTACGATATAGGCGTCGCAGGGATTCACCGCTTGATACCCGCTATTGAAAAGGCGGTAAAGGAGGATGTGGATGCCATAATAGTGGCTGCAGGAATGGAGGGGGCCCTGCCCAGCGTCGTCGCGGGATTGGTGGATGTTCCGGTTATAGGCCTACCCACCTCCACGGGCTATGGCTTCGGAGGCAAAGGCGAAGCAGCCCTTTACTCAATGCTCCAGAGCTGTGCTCCGGGATTGGCCGCGGTTAACATTGATAACGGCCTGGGCGCGGGTATAATCGCTGCGATTATAGCCAACAGAGCAGGGAAGTTCAGGTAGCGCGCCTTTCAATCTCTTTAATCACATCTTTTAGTGGAAGACTGATTTTCTGCGCTATTTTTTTCGCGTCCTCGAATTCTGCTTTAACATGTCTGCTTTTACCAGAGTAGGAAATCTTCACCCTGGCAGTGCCCTTAAACCCCGGTAGGGAAACCACGATCTTTTTTATCTCCCTCTCGGATGTGAACCGCATTTGGGAAGGGCGTATCCTAACCCCCAGGGTCCCAGTTTCTTCCATCAGCACCCTTGCTAATACATCCTCACTGCCCACTTCGCTGAGAACGAAAATTATGTATCCTGGGCGGTTTTTCTTGGTGATGGTGGGTGTTATTTGAACGTCTAAGGCGCCTTCGTCGTAGAGTCTGTCGAGGACATAGCCGAGGACCTCACCGGTGATGTCGTCCACACTGGTCTCCAGCAC
>CAZDSM010000202.1:0-2073 GCA_964508205.1 Candidatus Hydrothermarchaeota archaeon
AGTACGACGCAGAAGTCCCCCTTTGCAGCTTCTTCCAGACGCTTTTCTATAACACTCCATGGGGTTAGAAGGTCGCTCAAACTCAATACAGCAAAATCATGCCCAAGGGGCGCGCCCAGAAGGGCGGAGGCTGCGCTGGCAGCAGTAATGCCTGGAACGACCTCGATATCAGGGTTAACTCCTGCCTCCCTCGCGCACTCCAGCACAACGCTCGCCATGGCGTAAACCCCAGGGTCTCCGCTACTCACCACCGCAACTATCCCCCCATTTCCTGCTTTTTCAAGGGCCTTTTTAGCTCTCTCTACCTCACCCCCCATGCCCATAGCGAAAACCTCCTTGCCCGAAATATACCCGTGGATAAAGGGGAGATACCCCTTGTAGCTAACTATAACCTCGGCTTCCTCGAGGGCTTCTACAGCCCTGGGGGTGATGTGCTCCCTGTCCCCGGGTCCAAGACCGATCAGATAAATCTTCCCTTTCTCAGCGTTCGTAGCATTCGCCCCTCCACCGAGCCCCATCTCTTCTGCAACCGCAAGAGTGATGCCTTTGAACTTGGTTTTCCTTACTACAAGGGAAGCCTTACGCCCTGCTAAAACAGCGCAGGGCTCGCACACAGCGCCTACGCCTATTTTCTCCATTACATAGTCAGAGGACTGGTATTCCCCTTCGACTTCCATAATCGCTGCTCTGCTGATACCAACAAGGGGCACATCCAAAGCTCTAGCTACTTCTATGAAACCCTTTTCCTTTGCCCGCGCCTCGATGGTTGCGAGGACCTTAACGCTCCTAATGCTCAGCTTGCTCGCCTTTAAGCCCTCCCTCACCACTCCTAGTAACCGCTCCTTATCTATACCATTCCGCGCTCCGATGCCGAGGATGAGATTCTTGGGCCTGAGGAGTACACTAGGCCCCTCTACATCGCAGAGCTTATTTGTGATAACTATCTTGGGACTTCTGCTTTCTCGCAATGCTGCCCAGGACTTCAAACTCAAATCCGGCAGCTCGATGCCCAGCTCGATCTCCGAGAAAACGTCAATGGCGTCGTCATTGGCAATAGCGGCGTTCAAAGCTTTTACATCTCGATAATCCTCTATCACCAAGCCCAGCTTTTCGGCTATTCCCTCAACGGACAGCTTTCCCTGAACATCTGTCGATGTGGTTATAACAGCCTCAGCGCCTATTCGCGACGCTATTTCCCTGGCCAGCTTATTAGCACCATGATGTCCTGACAGGAGGCTAATCACGTGCTTAGCCCTCTCGTCCACAACCACGACCCTGGGGTCCACCTCTTTGCTCTTCAAGTGCTTTTCCACTGCTCGAACAGCTACCCCTGTGGCGGTTACAAAGACAAGGGCTTCGAAACTCTTAACCAGCTCCCCAACGAATTTTCCTATTGGAGGGCGAAATTCCTCATCGCCCTCAGGGATGTACTTCTTCTTCCCATACAGGGTAACATCGTGCTTCCTTAATGCCTCCTTTATTCTCGCTCCAGTTTCCCTGCCTCCCTTGGTAACGGTAATAACAGCTATCCTCATTTCTTCCCCCTGTAGCCGTGCTCGAATCCAGAGTCGTATAGCTTTGACTCCGCCTTCCTGGGCTTCAGGAAATCCCCCACCAGAATTAAAGCTGTTTTTTTCACATCCCTGGCTTTCTCCGCTATCTTGGCGAGGCTCCCCCTTATCACCTTCTCATCCTCCCAGGAGGCCCTGTAAATTACGGCTGCCGGAGCTCCTGCTCCATAGCTCTCCAGGAGCTCTTCCACAACCTCCTGCATTTTATGGGCGCTCAGGAAGATGCACATGCTTGCCCTGTGTTTCGCGAGCTCTCGAAGTCTCTCCTTCTCAGGCACCTTGGTTCGGCCGCTTATCCTAGTCAGTATCACCGTCTGCACCTCCTCCGGAACGGTGTACTCCAGGCCCAGGGTAGCTGCTGCTGCCTGAAAGGAGCTTATACCTGGGATTACTCGATACTCGATGCCCTTTTCAGCGATGGCTCTAATCTGCTCGCCTATGGCACCGTACAAGCTAGGGTCGCCGCTGTGAAGCCTTACAACAGTTTTCCCCTCCCTCGCAG
>CAZDSM010000203.1:0-1925 GCA_964508205.1 Candidatus Hydrothermarchaeota archaeon
GCCTCGCGGATTCTGTAGGCGAGCTAAGGCGCTACATCCTAGATGAAATGCGAAAGGACAACCTCAACGAGGTGGATTACTTCCTCGACCTCATGGACGAAATATACCACGATATAATAGCCTTCGATTACCCCAATGCAATCCTGCCTATTCGGAGGAAACAGGACATCGCCCGCCTCCTGCTGGAGAAAACCCGCGGAGAGGTTACAGTCACCCTTAAGCAGGCAAAACTTAACAAAAGGTTGGAGGACGCAAATTGGTGAAGTGGAACAGCAAGGAAATCGTCAAAAAAGCTAAAGCTGATTTCGAGGGCACCTGGAGAGAAACAGGGAAACTTATCCCAGGACAAAAGGTTAAAAAAAAACCTGGTAAGGGCAGGGCCAACCTCGTCTTCGAGACCCTTCAGAAGTTGAGAGTCGCATACTTGAAGCTGGGCTTCGAGGAGGTGGTGAACCCCCTCTACATCGAGGATAAGGAGATTATGAGGCAGTTCGGCCCAGAAGGCTATGCCGTTCTGGATAGGTGCTACTACCTTGGGGGCCTGCCCAGGCCTGACATCGGCTTGAGCATGGAGAAGATAAGCTCCCTCAAGGATATGGGGATCGTGGTTAAGGACAAGGATACCCTCCAAGAAATTCTGCACAGGTACAAGAAAGGGGAATTCGGTGGAGACGACCTCGTCTATAAGATGGCCAAGAGCATGGAGATAAGCGATTCCCTCGCGTCCAAGGCCGTGGGGAGGGTGTTTTCAGAGTTCAAGGCCCTGAAACCCGAGGCGAGCAACATAACCCTTCGCTCCCACATGACCAGCGGCTGGTTTCTCACTCTGGAAAAACTCGTTGATAAGAAGCCCTTTCCAATCAGGCTCTTCTCAGTTGACAGGTGCTTCAGGCGGGAGCAGGAGGAAGATCGCACTCATTTGCGCTCTCATCACTCAGCGAGCTGCGTGCTCTTGGATGAAGATGTCAGCACTGAGGATGGTAAGGAGATTGCCCGCGCCCTTCTGCGAGAGTTCGGATTCAATGATTTCAAGTTTAAGCTGGACGAGAAGCGCTCCAAGTACTACGCCCCAGGTACCCAGACAGAGGTCTATGGGCGTAGCCCTGGGCAGAGATGGATTGAGTTAGCGACCTTCGGGATCTACAGTCCTATAGCCCTTTCCCGGTACAAAATCGAGTACCCTGTGATGAACCTAGGGTTAGGTGTTGAGAGATTGACTATGGTACTCCACGGATTCAGGGACCTGAGACAGTTGATTTACCCGCAATTTTATGGGGAGTGGCACATGAGGGATGCGGAGCTTGCATCCCTGCTCAGGGTCAACAAGAAACCCTTAACAGGTGCAGGTAGGGATGTTGCAAGGGGGATAATTAAGCTTGCAATCAAGCGTGGAGAGGAAAAAAGCCCCTGCAAATTCATGGCCTATACCGGTGAACTTTTGGGCTCCAAGGTAGCGGTTAAGATAGTAGAAAAGGAGAAGGGCACCAAACTCCTTGGTCCAGCGGCCCTTAACAGGATTTACGTCCATGAAGCCAGCATCTACGGCCTCAGCCCAAAGACATCGGGTAAAGTTACGAAGGATGGTGTTGACACTGGACTTACATATCTCACTGGAATAGCCAACCTAGCGGCCCAAAAAATCGAGGCATCGGTGAAAAAAGGCGAGAAGAAGATAAGCATTAAGTTCAAGACCGTCAAAACCTTGGGAGACATCAATCTCATCCTGAACAAGGTCGCTCAGAGATACATCACCGCCAACAGCAAGAAAATAGATATCAGAGGACCTGTTTTTCTGACCGTAGAGGCCTACGTAAAATAGAAATAGGTGGTGATGAAACAATTATAGCGGCGGGCTAGACCGGGGAGCCCGGCGTTCCCTATAACCTGAAATCGCCGATACGCAGGGGTCGAAGCCGTGGAGGCGA
>CAZDSM010000204.1:0-2667 GCA_964508205.1 Candidatus Hydrothermarchaeota archaeon
GTTATGATATTATTAATATTTAGATCTATTTATGGATACCACTTTGTGTAGATTTTCCATCCTGTTTTGCTAGATTAAATGCCTAACGCTAGGTATCAGCCGATATGTTAACAAAATTGGTGTTAGTTTTTTAATGCTTCATCAAACCTAGCCTAGCGTTAGATTTAGGTGGTGTTAATTAATAATCCCCCTAACTCTACACATTAGGAAGCTTCTACTCCACCTTAATAGTATTTTTCTTCTCAGTCTCTGCCTTCGGAAGCTTTACCTCCAGGACGCCATTCTTATAGGTTGCCTTTGCTTTGTCGGCATGCACTTTCGATTGTAGACTCAGGAACTTGTAGAACTTGCTGTAGAACCTTCCTGAGTGAAGGACGTCTTCCTTCTCCTTTTTCGCCTCATGCTTTGCGTCCGCAGAGATCTCTATGCCGTTGTCTGTCAGGCTAATGTTTATGTCGCCTTTCGTCACCCCTGGAATCTCGGCCGTTACTATGACCTCCTTGTCCGTCTCCTGCAAATCTGCGTAAGGCTCTCTGTATCTCTCGCTATAGGGCACGAGACCGCCACTGCCCTCTGTTAGCAGTGCTGAGGATATGCCTCCCTCGAAATCTCCGAACAGCCTCTCCATCATTTCTTCCATTCTTCTTATCTCATCGTAGATGTTCCAAGACATCTTATACTACCTCCTTTCTTTATTCGCCTGAAATTTTGGCAAAACCAAAATGTCGACGAATAAAGTTACTTTTGGTTTGTAAAACCATACAGCGGTTTTTTTAAGTAAATCTCGCTGTACAGCACTTGTATCTTCTGAAAATAACAATGTAAAACATTTTAGTAACAAAAGGTTATTTTACTCCTATTTCTGAACATAGACGCCTAGCTTGATAACTTTCCTTACACTTCTTCAAATCAACAAATTTATATTACTCATCAACTGAACAGTATTAGATGATGTAGTATGGGAGAGAAGCTAATAACCAGCGAGCATGTAAAGGTAAGACTATGTGTAGGTGTTAAACATGCATTGTATAAGCTGGGTGATATCGCTGAGATAGCCCATTAAAAAGCAGTGACGTTTCAATGAAAATTCTAGTAGGCACTGATGGTTCGGAGTCGTCTGAAAACACCATAGCCCTCGCATCGAAGCTTGCCCGTAGGATGGACGCATCTCTGTTCATTGCTCACGTAACCCCTGTTTTGCCCTCCACCAAGGAGGAGTTAATCACCCTTATGAAGGAGGAGATTGGCTCTCCTGAGAAGGCTGGGAGAAAATACTTGAAAAAGGGTTTGGAGATAGCGGGGGAAGCAGGGGTAAAGGCAAGGACAAAGCTCCTCGGGGGATCGCCAGCTGAGGAGCTATTGATGGAAGCCGAGAAGGGCTACGAGATGCTGGTGGTAGGCTCCCACGGCAGGGGCAAGGTCCACGAGTTCATCTTAGGGAGTGTAACATCAAAGATAATCCACCGCTCCAAGATACCTGTGATGGTGGTGAGGTGAGTCATTGGTAAGTCAGATGGAGGCCATTGCGCTCATATGGGTCCTGGGAATAGGCTTAGCAGCACTGATTTCTTCGGCTCTTCTGATCTCGCCCAGGACGAAAAATTGGAGTGAGAAACGGATTGTTGCCATCTCCCTGAGCATCTCTGTCACCGTTATATCTTTTATCATTTATTTAGCTACCAGAGGCCCCTGAAATGGAACCGGTGATAGTTGCCATATTCCTTGTAGGGATTTACATGGCCTGGAACATGGGGGCCAACGATGTCGCCAACTCCGTCAGCACCTCCGTAGGTAGCAGGGCCATAACCCTAAGGCAAGCGTTAATCATAGTCCTTGTTCTCATACCTGTGGGGGCCATCTTCTTCGGCAAGGGGGTTACCCGCACTATAGGCAAGGGGATAGTGAGCATCGACTCCATCCAGGACCCGAACATCGTGGTTGCAGGAGCCCTGGCTGCCCTGCTTTCAGCTGGGCTGTGGCTCACCCTTGCGACTTGGCGCGGCCTACCAGTCTCCACCACCCATTCTATCGTCGGAGCCATGCTGGGATTCGGCCTTGCGATGGGGGGAACAAGCGAGATTCAGTGGGGAGTGATGCAGAAGATAGTGCTGAGCTGGATGATTTCACCCTTCCTAGGCGCCGCTGTGGCCTACCTCGGTTACACCATAATGGTCAGGCACATCCTCTTAAAAAGAGGAGCTGATATGTGGAAAATGGAGAAGGTATTCGGCTACCTCCAGGTTTTCTCGGCGATGTACGTTGCCTTCGCCTTCGGCTCCAACGACGTTGCCAACGCCATAGGGCCGGTCTACATGCTCCTCAGCGCTACGGCGAATGGCGAGCCCAATATGCTGCTCCTTCTCGCCATAGGTGCAGGGGGCATTGTTTTAGGTGCTGCTACCTGGGGGTATAAGGTGATAGACACGGTCGGCAAGCGCGTGACCGAGATAAACCCCACCAGGGGCTTCACTGCGGAGTTTGCAGGAGCGAGCATTATCCTCGTTAATTCCTATTTCGGGCTCCCTATCTCCACGACCCACACCGTGGTGGGCTCCATAATAGGCGTCGGCCTCGCCCGGGGTATTAAAGCTCTTAATCTGGCCATTATATACCGGATAATAGGCTCCTGGCTCATCACTGTGCCAATGGCCGCGATTTTCTCCATGA
>CAZDSM010000205.1:0-2765 GCA_964508205.1 Candidatus Hydrothermarchaeota archaeon
CAGATCTTCTTAGGCAGGGGAATCCATAGCTGCGTGTATTTATCACCGATTTTCTTCTCCTGAACCTTAACCATAATATTATTTAGGGGTAAAACTACTATATAAAAATAGGGATATTATGGGTAATTTCACCCCCATTAATAAAATTAACTTTATTAACCAACTGATTAATGTACAAGTGACTTCTTAGCCTTGACCAGGACCTTGAATATAATATTGGCTGCGAGAATCGGGGTGTAGCTGTCATAGGGGGGTGCAACCTCTGTCAGGTCCAAGCCGACAAGGTTCGCGTCGTCCAGAAACCCCAGGGATTCCACGAGCTCAGTGTAGCTGAATCCAGGGGGCTCTGGATTTCCAACGCCCCTTGCCTCCTTGGGGTCGAGGACATCCATATCGATGGACAGGTATATGTTCCTGCCCTTCGATGCCCTTGCAATTTCGTCAAGACTGTCGCGATATCTGTGAAAGTTCAAATACCTCAACCCAAGCTTCTCCGCATCCTCCAGCTCCTCCCTGGAGGCACTTCTAACCCCCACTACCCAGATGTTCTCATATCCGCACAGCTCCCCTATCCTACGCGTAACGCAGGCGTGGGAGAATTTCTCCCCCATGTAGTCATCACGGAAATCGAGATGTGCATCGTAGATGATGATCAAGGGCGTTTCCTCATAGGCTGATAAAGGACTGTAGCTGATGGTATGCTCCCCGCCGATGCAGAGAGGAATGACCCCTTTTTCCAGAACATCCGTAACAACTGATGCTGTCCTCCGGTGAGTCTCCATGAAATTTCCGTGAACGACATCGATATCGCCGAGGTCTGCGATTTTAATATCCAAGAGGTTCACTCCAGTCTGCATGTCGTAGTCCTCGATTTCCCGTGAGGCCTCCCTTATAGCCCTCGGGGCGAACCGCGAGCCCACGCGATAGCTTTCGCTGCCGTCGTAGGGGACACCTAAAAAAGCATACTTGGCTTCTTCAAGCTTTGTTTCACGCCTGGCGAAGGTGAAAGGAGAGGTGAACAAGTCCGTCACCTATCTAGCCCTTAATATCTTTCTCCTGCCTACGGCCTCGAGGTAGTCCACCTCGCCGCCCTCTACCAGGGTCCCATCGATTTCACCGGCCTTGGGCATGGGAAGCTCGAAGGTCGCATATGTGGTGAGGTCCATGAGTTGCACGGTACTGCCTATAAAAGCGAGAACCTGGGCGGTCTGACGCTCAATAATGGGAATATCTATCTTCGAGTCCACGGGTTTGACGAAACTGCGTTTCTGGCGGTCGAGGATGCCGATGCCATCTACCCTTGCCTTAGCTGAGCCGTGCTTCCCGGTTTTAGCGGTTTGCATTCCAACGATCTTGCAGGGCTCGCCATTTATCATTACGAATTTCCCAACTTTCAGTACCCTGACATCCACCACTTTCGTTGTCATATCAGACCTCCACTACCCTTATAAGCCAAAGGGCTTATATACGTTTCTCTAGGATGACGGTCTCAGTTAGCATCGCCTCGGGGGTCGCATTTTGATAGAGCTGTGCAGAGAGATTGCGGATAGGGTTGGCACCTCGGTTACTTCATTGATAGGGAAGGGGCTGGAGGAGGAAATCGATGCCAGAGCTGAGAAGACAGCAATGGGGGAGTTGCTGAAGAGCGAGGTACCAATGCTGGTGGTAAGCGAGGAATCCGGAGCAACGTTTCTATCAAAAGAGCCCGAGTACATCTACCTTCTTGATCCTATCGATGGAACCTATAACGCCGCGAGAGGAATCCCACCCTTTGCTTTTTCAATAGCAGTTGCCAGGTATGTAGATGGGGCTACTCTAGGGGAGATTGAGGTAGGGTTAGTGAGGAACTTGGTAACCGGTGATACCTATGAGGCTGAAAGGGGCAGGGGGGCCACGATGAACGGCACCCCCCTACATCCATCTGAGGAACGGAGTCTCGGGAAAAGCACCTTCTGCGTATACCTCTTTGGAACCCAATTGAAAGAGTTAGCGCGGGTATTACCATATATAAAGAGGATCAGGAGCCTGGGCTGTGCCTCCCTGGAGCTTTGCTACGTGGCAGAGAACGGTTTCGAGGGATTTGTCGACTTGCGCGGTACTCTGCGCAACGTTGATATAGCGGCAGGGAAATTGATAATTGAGGAGGCCGGGGGCAGGATTACCGGGAAGGATGGAGAAAAATTGAATACAGGAATCGATAATATTAGGACCCTTTCCGTGTTAGCTGCGGGCAACTCTATCCTCCACGAGGAATTAATAAAGCGCCTGAGGATTAGAAAATGAGAAAAATAGGTTTGGTGGTAAAGGATCAGAAGGACTCTTTGAGCCTCGCCAGGGAGGTGTACGAGTACTTAGCTGCAAAGGGCTTGAAGATGATGTTCGACGAAGAGAGCTCTGAAAAAACAGGCCTCACAAAGGGATGCATCATTGATAAGATGGACGTTGACCTCTTCGTCGTCTTGGGTGGCGATGGCACTATCCTGAAGACTGTTTCCATGGCCAAGGATAAGAAAACACCAATCCTCGGCATAAATTTTGGTACAGCTGGCTTCCTCACTCAGGTCAGCCCGGGGAAATGGAAAAAGGCGATTAACAACGTGATCAGGGGGAAGTACACTATAGAAAGAAGGGCTAAGGTGGAGGTGCACCTTGAAGATGGGAAGGGAAGAAGTGCCCTTAACGAGTGCGTTATAATCACCTCTGTCCCAGTGGAGGTACTAGTTATGGAACTCTACGTTGACGGTGTTCTTGCCAGGAAACTAAAG
>CAZDSM010000206.1:0-3085 GCA_964508205.1 Candidatus Hydrothermarchaeota archaeon
GCGGCCGACGAGCGAAACCGCCATCTACCCCATGTTCGCGGTCTGGATACGCTCTCATGGCGACATGCCCCTGAGGGTGTACCAGGTGGTAAATACTTTCCGCTACGAGACCAAGCATACACGGCCTTTAATAAGACTCAGGGAGATAACCACCTTCAAGGAGGCACACACGGCCCATGCCACCCGGGAAGATGCGGAGGCCCAGGTCAAAGTAGCAATAGAGGTGTACAAGAAGTTATTCGACACCCTCGGGGTTCCCTACACCATAAGCAGGAGACCGGACTGGGACAAGTTTCCAGGGGCTGAATATACCATTGCATTCGATACCATTTTCCCAGATGGCAGGACCCTACAGATAGCTACGGTGCACAACCTGGGACAGAATTTTGCAAAAACATTCGACGTTACCTTTGAAAACCTGAAGGGGGAGCAGGAGTACGTATATCAAACGTGCTACGGCATCTCTGACAGGGTCATCGCCTCCACGTTAGTGGTTCACGGCGATGATGCTGGGCTGTGTTTAATGCCTGAGCTAGCGCCCGTGCAAGTGGTAATAGTACCCATCTGGTTCAAGGGGAAGCAGGAAATGATAAACAAGGAAGTCGATAAGCTGAAGGGAGAGCTGAGAGATTACAGGGTAAAGGTAGATGACCGGGAGCTGAGGCCCGGGAGCAAGTTCTATGACTGGGAGATTAAGGGGGTGCCCTTAAGACTGGAGCTGGGACCAAAGGATATAGGGGAAGGCGTAGTAACAGTGGTGCGGCGGGACAATGGCGAAAAGCATAGGATTCCACGGGAAAACGTCGCTAGGGAGGTAGGAAAACACTTGGAGTGGATGTCTGAGGACCTTAAAGCAAGGGCTTGGAAGGAATTGGATGAGAAGATAGCTGAGGCAGGTTCTGTGGGGGAGTTGAAAGATATCCTAGCGGAGAAGGGAGGGATCATGAGGATAAGGTGGTGCGGAGAAGAGGGATGTGCTAAGGAGATGGAGGAAGAAACCGAAGCGAACATCCTCGGCATACTCAGGGATAAAAAGAAGGGAAAATGCTTTGGGTGCGCCAAGGATGCCGCCGCGATTCTGCAGGTTGGTAGGTCTTATTGAAATCGCAGAAAGTTTTATATATGGTGAAGAATAGGGGGGATAATAGAACCTAATTTTAGCTCTTTCTAATGTGGAGGTTCGTTTATGGATGTCATGGAAAAGGCTAAGAAATACATGGAAGGAACGACTACGGTAGGAATAGCGTGTGAGGAAGGCACAGTTTTAGTTTCGGATAAGAGGGCTACTATGGGCACCCTTATTGCTCATAAGATTGTGCAGAAGAGCTTCATGATAGACAGGCATATAGGCGCTACAGTGGCAGGCGCAGTAGCTGATGCGCAGGCAATGATTCGTTGGATGCAGGCGGAGGCAACGCTTTACAGAATGCGCCAAGGAGATGAGATGAGTGTTGAGGCGGCGGCAACGCTGCTGAGCAACATCCTCTTTTCTCAGAGGTACTACCCAATGATAGTTCAGGTGATACTAGGGGGAGTCGATGAGAAAGGGGCCAGGCTGTTTTCCCTTGATCCCCTAGGCAGCAGCATCGAGGACAAGATAATCGCCACCGGCTCAGGTTCGCCTGTCGCGTATGGCGTCCTCGAAGATAACTACAAAGAGGACCTCCCTCTCAAGGAGTGCACTAAAATAGGGATTAGAGCCCTTAGGTCTGCTCTGAAACGCGACGCCATGACTGGGGACGGCATAGACGTCGTGGAAATAACTGGGACGGGATTCCGGAAGCTGTCATCAAACGAAGTAGAAAAAATCTCAAAGGCGCTGTAATTGTTTTCAGGCAGTAATGCACGCACGGAATTTTCAGAGGTGTGAAGTGTCGATAGAGGCTACTTTGAACGAGATTAAAAAAGCAGTTAAGAACAACACCCCCCCAATTTCGCTGATAACCAAGGTGGATTTCGAGGGCCCGGAGGTTGTGCTTTATTCTAAGAATCCCTCGGTCTTAGCGGCGAACGGAGAAATCGTCAAGGATTTGGCGAGGAAAGTCCGAAAAAGGATTGTTGTCAGGCCCGACTCCTCGGTTTTAATGGCTGAGGAGAAGGCTACCGACAAAATAAAAGAAGTTGTACCAGAGGATGCGGGAATTACCGATATAAAGTTCGACAAGAATTTTGGAGAGGCCCTCATTGAGTCGGCAAAGCCAGGTTTAGTTATTGGAAAGAACGGGCGTACCTTGAGCGAGATTAAGCTCGCCGTAGGCTGGATGCCGAGGGTGAGGCGCACCCCGCCCATTACCTCCAAGATAGTTAAGAGCATAAGACATACCCTGCTGGAAAGTAGCGAGGAGCGCAAAGAGATCCTTCGAAAGGTTGGTAGGCGGATTCATCGGTCCCCTGTCGGCAGGGGAGGCTACTGGGTGAGGGTAAGTGCTCTTGGAGGGTTCCGCGAGGTGGGGAGGTCATCTATGTACCTGCAGACACTTGAGAGCAAGGTGCTGATAGACTGCGGCGTAAACGTTGCAGCCGGGGAAAAGGAAAATGCATTTCCTTCTCTAAACATCCCCGAGTTCAGCATTCAAGACCTGGATGCTGTCATCGTTACCCATGCTCATCTGGACCACTCTGGATTTGTCCCTTACCTGTATTACATGGGCTATGAGGGACCTGTATACTGCACCCACCCCACGAGGGACCTTATGTTCCTCCTCCAGTGGGACTACTTAGACGTAGCTGAGCGGGAGGGCAAAGATCTGCCATATCCGAGGAAGTTTATTAAAAAGTTGGTCAAATACGTTATTTCTCTGGACTACGGAGAGGTAACCGATATATCCCCTGATATCAGGCTCACCCTCCACAACGCGGGACATATCCTAGGCTCGTCCATCGCTCATTTTCACCTGGGTGAGGGCATTTATAACCTGGCCTACACAGGGGATCTCAAATTCGAAAAGTCCAGGCTCTTCGAATCAGCGAACGTGAGGTTTCCCAGGTTGGAGACCCTCATAACCGAGGGGACCTACGGTGGAAGCGGTGATATTCAGCCCAGCAGGCGCGAAGCTGAGGGGAGCATGGTTAGGATAATCAACGA
>CAZDSM010000207.1:0-1757 GCA_964508205.1 Candidatus Hydrothermarchaeota archaeon
GGGAGGGCTTCCACTGGAAAGGCTATCTATTTCTGAGATCGTCTCAATCATTAATACACTAGAAATAGAGGGGGGGGTGTTAGAAACATCTTTTCCAGGAGCGCGGGAAAAGTAATCCCTCAATTCCCCCCCACGGTTAAAACCATGGGCGTTCTTGAGGTGGTTATTGTGACGTAGTGGGCTTCCTGCTTCTTCGAGGGCCCAATGGCCTCTCTCCACAGGCGTAAATTCAGGGGTATCCCACAGGGGTTATTGCTTAAATCAATCTAAAATGATGCCATAAGCTTTCTCTATGTTGTCCACATGTATCTTCCAGAGGTCCTCCTCCCTTAGAACGCCTTTATTCATAAGCCTGCGGCTCACCCTCGGTACGCTTTTCGGTCCTACAACCACCCCTGGGCGTCGAAGGTCATCGATGTAGTCACTCTCCATCAGGAAGCGGTTCCCCTCCTTTCCCGCCTTCGTCACGTTTTCCTCTGTTGCCACAATCGACGGATAAATCCCTGCCTTGGAGGCAGCCATGATGCGTGGGCTGGAGAAGTGCTTAATCACCCTCTTTGGATTCATTTTAGCTTCTTTGGCCATGTCCTTTATTTCCGCGAAGAGCCCTCCTGTATCAACCGCATGAACCTGCACCGCACAATCAGCATCCCGGGCTACCCTGAAGGCGTGCCGCAACACCTCGTCGCAGGCACGCATAACTTTCTCTTCCACTTCAAAATGCGGCCTGCCGACCTCGCCTATGGCCACGGCTTCTCCCACCGTGACCTTATCTCCAGCTATCTCTAACGCCTTCATCGCCACTTCTACCGCCTTGGGCGCCGAAAACTCCCTGCACATCTCCACAACCTCTGCGGGATGCATTCCAATTACCGGAAAAGCCTTCACCTCTCCCCTATCGTTTATATCAGCGGCAAACTTAATCGTGTGGTCATAGAGCCTTTCAAAGCTTTCGGCATCCTTCAGCGATATGCCCACATCCCGAGTCGTCTTACAGACGAGGAAAATATACTTCCCCCCTGCCCGTTGAAACTTTTTCACAGCAACTAAGCCCTCGCCGTTCCTTGGATCAAGGTGCATGTGATTGTCTGTGAAAGTTTCAAATTTGAATTTCGTGGGTTTAAGAAGGACATCAGAGGTCCGACCATCCCTGAGGACGCTCTCTGAAAGCATGTACATCCACTAAGAATTCGATGGTTTCAGATTATCGTCTAAGCAAGCCTGTTTTTGGAGCGTCTCTTCGACATCCGCTATTCCCGCGCGAAGCTTCATCATGAGCTCCTTAGTGTTCACCTGGGTCTGGACGCACCCATCTTTGAGGAGGGGTACTCCCTGAACCACGGTTTTTGTACCAGCTAATTCATGCATAGCTATGTTCAAATCCTTGATGCAGGCCACGCCCAGGGCAGCCTTGGGCTTAACGGTCTTGACTATCCTCTGAACGAACCGTCCCCCCGGCACGATATAAAAGCCATATCCCAGCTTCTCAGCCTCTGCTTTCAGATCTTTAAGGATACATAGACCGCACTCCTTGCAGGCAATGCCTATCATGGAGTCCAGCCTCGCCGGGCACTTGACGTGCCTCAGACACTGGGGCACGATCACTATCCTATCCTCTGCCTCGACTTTAGCGAACTTCTCTAAGCCGAGATGGTTCCTGACATCTATTCCTATGAGATCTATTATATTGTCCCCGAAGTAGAATTTCTTAGCGAGCTTCTTCAACTGAAAGTAGAAGGTATCCACTGTGAATAGCA
>CAZDSM010000208.1:0-2825 GCA_964508205.1 Candidatus Hydrothermarchaeota archaeon
CCCACAACGTAGGCGGCTCAGGGGGCACCTCCGTCGTGCATATATTTGAAAAAGGAGGGTGACATGAGCATACCGCGATTCTGGAGGAACATCAAAAGCAGGTACAACTTAATTGGGACTAGGTGTCTTAACTGTGGTAACACCTATTTTCCGCCTCGGAACTTCTGCCCCAAGTGCAGGAGGATGAGCAAGCTGGATGACCTGAAGTTCAAGGGCATCGGCAAGGTGGTGACTTACACGATTATTCATAATCCCTCGGAGAGCTTTAACACCCAGGTCCCATATATCATGGCCATCGTCGAGCTTGATGAGGGGCCCTGCTTTACTACCCAGGTAGTGGATTGCGATCTGGATGAGATTCACATAGGGATGAGGGTTAAGAAAGTCTTTAGAAAGATCCAGGAGGACGGCGATGCAGGGCTCATTCACTACGGCTTCAAATTCAAACCTACTGACTGAGGAGTATCCTTTAGCCGAGGGTAGCTATGACTCATTATATCGCTAAGGATGTGAAATAGCATCCAAAAGTCAACGGCTGGGAAAATTATAATTACGAAAAAAAACACTAATAGATTGTGCAGGGCAGGAATTTTATCCCCCCCCAAAATTCATTATGGGGAGCCCTCTGATTGGAATATTTAAAATCTGCACAGTACATGTAGATTTTCAGCGGATTCATGGAACCCACTTTATTTGCCAGGAAAAGGTGGTCCAAGTCGATTAGAATGGACACCAGGGGGATGCGGTAACTATGAAGTTAACATCAAATCCCCTCATGTAGAGGATGGTGAAAAAACAATATTGAGAGCCGTGTGTGCTGTAGCGGTCTCATATTTAAAACTGCCTCACGACCTCGTCCTCGGTAATGGAGCGCTCACAGTAAATGCAGCGAAGCTTTATCGGGGTTTTATTTTCGATGCTGAACTTGGAACCCATGTTTTCATAATTTGTTATGCAGTTGGAGTTCCCGCATCTCAGTACCCCCTCTATCGCGTCTGGGAAGGAGGCCCTCTTTTTTTCCACGACGTCGTAGTTCCTTATTATGTTTATAGTTGCATCCGAGGCTATCAGGGCTATCTTGTCCAGCTCCTCTGCATCGAGCTCCTTTCCCTCGACCTTGACGATGTCCTTGAAGTCGGCCTTCCTTGAGGGGACGTTCATGGCAACAGTTACCGTGGTCTTGGGATAATCCTTAGTTATGCCGAGAATTTTAAGGACGTTTAACGCCTGCCCAGAGGGGATGTGGTCTATGACCGTGCCGTTTTTGATCTTCTTCACCCTTATGTCGCTGGTCATCTCACTCACCTAGCACCAGCTTAAGGATTGCCATCCTGACTGGTAATCCGTAGGAAACCTGCTGAAAGTACTTCGCGTGCTTAGTGCGGTCAACCTCAGAAGATATCTCATTCACCCTAGGCAGGGGATGGAGGATTATAAGCTTATCTCTGGCCTTTGTGAGGATCTCAGGGGTTATCCTGTAGGCCCCCTTCACCTTCTCGTATTCCTCTGGGTCAGGGAAGCGCTCCCTCTGTATCCTCGTTACGTAGAGCACATCAACCTTGGGTATCACCTCAGCTAAATCACTGCTCTCCACCAGGTTTATCTTGGCTTTTTTCAAATCCGATACTACTCCCCTAGGCATCTCGAGGCCCTCAGGGGATACGAGGGTTATTTTGGCGTTGAACATGCCCAGGGCATAGGCAAGGGAATGGACAGTTCTCCCGTATTTCAGGTCCCCTATCAAAGCTACCTCCACGTCCAGCCTCCCCATCTCTTTCATCACGGTATACAAATCCAACAGGGTCTGGGTCGGGTGTTGATTCGAGCCGTCCCCTGCGTTTATCACCGGTACCTCTGAAACCTGGGCGCAGAGGCGTGCAGCGCCCTCCCTAGGATGCCTGATCACCATGACATCGCAGTATTGCTCAACTGTCTTAACCGTATCAATTAGGCTCTCCCCCTTCGTCTCTGAGGATACCCCCATATCCGCGAAGCCTATTGCCCGTCCCCCAAGGCGCTGTACCGCGGCCTCGAAGGAAAGCCTCGTCCGCGTACTGGGCTCGTAGAAGAGGCAGGTAAGAATTTTTCCCCTAAGGATTGGCTCTGGCTGGGTGCCCTGAACTCTATCGGCCACGGAAAGGATGAACTCTATATCTTCCTTGGTAAAGTCCCTGATGGAGATTATGTCCCTGCCTTTGAAGTCCATGAATCAGCCTCTAAATAAAAACTGTCTACCGCCATAGCTTTTATAGTTTTTGACTCAGTATTTCCTCGCAAAAGTCAGATAAGCCGTGTGGCTGGGCATCCTGGTTTTAGGCCGGCTACCCTGCTTCCTGAATTCCATTTCTCGTTCTATCGTCTCTATGGTGCGCACTTCATTGAATCCAGCGGCCTTGAAGCCCTGGTTCACGTCCCGCGCGTGCTCTATATAGGGCGTATAAGCCGAAATCGCACCTCCTGATTTAAGGGCATCATAGGCCTTGTCTGTGAGGTTCCAGGGCTCCGCTAAGTCTAGGGTTATGACGTCCGGGTTCTCGTCGATGCCCTCCTGGATGTCCCTCTGCTTAACCGCGCAGTAATCGCTGAGCCCTGCTTTGGCGATGTTCTTTTTCGCTATTTCTGCGAAGTCTTCCCGTATCTCGTAGGTATACACCATGCCCGTGGGCATCACGATGCTTGCCAGAACTACTGCTAAGGCTCCAGTACCGGTACCGGCATCGACAACTACATCGCCAGTTTTCAGACCCGTATTGGCCAGAATAGTGCCTATGTCCTTCCTCAGAATCAGACTCCCTGTTCTGGGGAGCTTCTCGTAGATATCCAGT
>CAZDSM010000209.1:0-4339 GCA_964508205.1 Candidatus Hydrothermarchaeota archaeon
TGGGCCCTGCAATAAGGAAGGCCATCAGAACGGCGAAGCTCAACATGACTGAAGTCACCCGGGGATGCGGCAGCTGGGAGTGCACATGCGGCGAGAGGCATTCCCTACCCTTTGAGGTCACCGGTAGAGCGGGTAGCGTAAGGGCCACCCTAATGCCCGCACCCAAGGGCCTGGGACTCGTCACTGGTGAAGTATCTAAAAAAGTGCTTCAGATCGCTGGCGTAAAAGATGTTTGGTCCCGAACGAGAGGCCAAACCAATACCACGGTGAACACCGCCAAGGCAACTTTCGATGCCCTTAGGAAGACATCCCTTATGAAGCTTACCAAAAAACAGTCCGCTGCTGCGAGTCCTGAAAAGGACGCGGAGGAGGCTAAAGAATGAAGCTCCTCGCGGTTGTAAGAGTTAGGGGTACGGTAGGTGTTCGGGGAGATGTGAAGGATACCCTGCGTATGCTGTACCTGACGAGGACAAACCACTGCACGATGCTCTGGGAAAACACGTCTTCCCTTGGCATGCTAACAAAGGTCAAGGACTACGTTACGTGGGGTGAACTCGACGAGGAGAGTGCAGAGAAAATCCTGCGCAACAGGGGTGAGCTCCAAGGAGGGCAGCGTTTAACAGATGATTATCTGAAAAAAAACACAGAATATAAGACTCTCAAGGCCTTTGCCAGGGACTTGGTGGGAGGGAAGGCAGAGCTAGATGATATTCCGAAACTCAGACCTTTTTTCAGGCTTCATCCCCCCAGGAAGGGATACGGTGGGATTAAAAGGTCGGTAAAGGAAGGCGGTGCCTTGGGAAGGCGGAATATCAAGGCCTTGATACACAGGATGCGGTGAAGCATGGCAAGAGCAGCGAGGAAGATAAGGAAGATGCGTGGCTCCAGAAGCTGCGGTGGTGGTAGCCACAAGAAAAGGCGCGGCGCAGGGCACAGTGGTGGCAAAGGTATGGCCGGTACCCATAAGAGCAAGTGGACATGGGTGATTAAATACGACCCTGAGCACTTCGGCAGGAGGGGTTTCAAGATGCCGAAGGCAGTTAAGAGGAGCATTCGGACCATAAATGTGGGCGATCTTGAGAAACTGACTCAAATTAAAAAGGGAAAGAAAATTACTCTTGATTTGGCTAGTTTGAACTATCACAAGGTTCTCGGCAAGGGCAAGGTGAGCATACCCATTGTAGTCAAGGCTGATAGTTTTACCAAGAATGCTGCCAAGAAAATAGAATCTGCAGGAGGAAAGGCGGTATCCCTTTCGAGTTCGGAAGCGGGGTGATTCTTAATGGGAATTCTTCATCGGTTTGAGCCCATTCTAACCCACTTGCCGGAGGTGGAGCGGCCCAAGTACACCCTTATCTTTAAGGAGAAGATGCGGTGGGTGGGGCTGGTGCTCCTGATTTATTTTCTCCTAATGGAAGTTTCCCTCTACGGCATCGACCCGGGCACTGTTGATGTATTTGAGAATATCCGGGCGATAATGGCTGGGAGTTTTGGCTCAATTATATCCCTCGGCATAGGCCCAATAGTTACCTCATCTATTATCCTGCAAATCCTGATAGGCGGTAAGCTCTTGGACCTTGATCTCTCTAAACCTAAGGACAAGGTCCTCTACATGGGTACCCAGAAGACCCTCGCCATCATCTTTACCATCTTCGAGGCAGCGGTGTTGGTGTTCATGGGAGCTCTGCCAGCGATAAACAATGACCCCACTCTGCAGCTCATTATCATAGGCCAGCTCATCATAGGTGGGCTGCTAATAATCTACATGGACGAGGTAGTTACCAAATGGGGCTTCGGCAGCGGCATAGGGCTTTTCATCGTCGCCGGCGTAGCGGCCGAGATAATGATAGGCGCTTTCAATCCCTTTCCAGCCACCCCCGGCGAACCTGTGCAGGCTGGAGTGATTCCCAAGTTTATTTATCTGATAATAAATAATCAGACGAGGATTGATATCCTCACCCCCATCCTCGGGACCCTCGCCGTCTTCGCCATAGTGGTCTACGTGTCGAGCGTTCGTATTGAGATTCCATTGACCTACGGCAAATATCGGGGAGCCCGGGGAAGGTACCCCATAAAGTTCATCTATGCCAGCGTTATGCCTGTCATATTCACCAGCATCCTCATGGCAAACATCCAGCTCTGGGCCAGGCTCCTCTACAATGCAGGCTACCCCATCCTTGGCGAGTTCGCCAACAACAACCCTATTAACGGCGTTGCCTACTACGTCCAGAGCGGCGGAAACCCGATTTACAGCCCCAACTTCGATCCCTTAGCTGCTGGCATCTACGTGGTCTTAATGGCTACCCTGGCCATGGTCTTCTCAAAATTCTGGGTAGAAACCACGGGAATGGATGCTAAGAGCGTCGCGAGAAAACTGCAGAAGGGAGGAATGGTTATTCCGGGGTTCAGGGGTGATATAAGGATTATCGAGCGCGTGCTGTCTAGGTATATACCGCCTATAACCCTCCTCGGCGGCGCTTCCGTCGGCCTCCTTGCGGCCTTCGGCGACATGACCGGCGCCCTGGGAGGAGGCACAGGCGTGCTTCTAGCCGTGGGCATAGTGTACCAGCTCTACGAGCAAATCGCTAAGGAGCAGATGATGGAGATGCATCCTCTTGTTCGGAAGTTAATGGGGGACATCATATGAGCGTTATAGTCGTAACAGGGATCTCTGGCGCAGGGAAAACCACTATTCTTAAAGCAGCCCTGGAGATGGCTGCAAAGGAGTACGTCGTCGTAAATTATGGTGATGCCATGCTTAAAGCAGCGAAGGCTGAGCACTTGAAAAATCGCGACGAGCTCAGGAAGCTTCCTTCCTCGACTCAGAAGAAAATTCAGCGTCAAGCTGCTCAAGCGATAGCTGGTAAAGCAAAAAACTCAAGCATCATTGTTGATACTCACTGCACCATTAAGACCCCCTCAGGATACCTTCCCGGCCTGCCAATATGGGTCCTCGAGGCCTTGAAGCCTGAGAAATTCGTGCTGATAGAAGCCGAGCCCCTGGAAATCATTGATAGGCGCATAAAGGATGAGAGCCGGATAAGAGATGCTGAGGTTGCGGCTAATATCGGGGAGCACCAGCAGCTGAACAGGGCAATATCCATGGCTTTTGCTGTGTTAACAGGGGCAACAATAAAGATTATAAAAAATCACAACGATAAACTAGAGGATGCGGTGGAAGAATTAGCGGCAACCCTGAGGTAAGGAAATGATTAAAGAGATATTAGACTCGGTGTATCAGGTGATGGATTGGATTTTCTGGCCCTTATTCCACATATCATCCAACCCGAAGTTCAATGCTATATTGGGGGTTATGCTCATATCCCTGCTGATCTCGGTTATAATAGTTGGGATTACCAGCAAGATAGTGGACCAGAAGAGGATGAAGAAACTTAAGGCTAAGACCGCGAAATATCAGGAGACGATCAAGAAGGCTCAGAAGAGGAAGAACATGAAAAAAGTCTCCTCCATCCAGAAGGAGATGATGAAGAACCAAAAGGAGATGATGGGCATGTCCATGAAGCCCATGATGTACACCATGATTCCAATCATAGTTATTTTCACTTGGCTGAGCCAGTACGACTTTCTCAATGATTTCATAACCCAGCAGGGCTACCTGATTGCCCTGCCCTTCACCCTGCCCAAATTCGGCGCAACCCTCGGCTGGCTGGGCTGGTACATCCTCTGCTCCTTACCAATGTCGGTGCTAATCAAAAAGATACTCAAGATTGAGGGCCCGTAACCAGCCTTTTTAGAAGGCGGAGGAAAGGGGACGAAATGATCGTCACGATAAGCGGCTATATAGGAAGCGGCAAGACCACGGTTGCCAAGGACCTGTCGAGGCGCTTCGGTATCAAGCACAGCTCCGCCGGGGAAGTTTTTAGGGCCATGGCCATGGAGAAGGGCCTAACCCTTGAGGAGTTTACAAAGCTGGTGGAAGATGACCCAAGAATAGATCGGGAGGTAGATGCCAGACAGAGGGAGATGGCAAAAAGCGATGAATCAGTGATAGACGGTAGGCTAAGCGGCTGGCTCGTGGATGCCGATATAAAAATATGGCTAAAGGCCTCTTTGGATGTCAGGGCTAAGCGCGTGGCAATGAGGGAGAGCAAGGAATACGGGCGCGCTATTGGGGAGACGCGAAGTCGGGAAGAGAGCGAGATAAAGAGATACAAGGAATTGTATAATATAGACATGTGCGACTTAGCACCTTATAACGTGGTCATAGACACGACCCTATGGAACGCTGGAGAGGTTGCGGATATAATCGGAAGCATCCTCTCCCTCACAGGGGTCAAGGGAAAATAGGAGGTGTTTGGTGTGGATGTAGGTAGGGTCT